>CAZFKB010000020.1:0-36612 GCA_964519785.1 uncultured Candidatus Obscuribacterales bacterium
AATTCCAATCATTCAAAAATCTCGACGAACTAAATAAGAATCATCAGTCGCTCGTCTATCCATGTATTTTAAAAACCGCTCGTGGTGGCTACGACGGTCACGGTCAATTCTTCGTCGAAGACAAGCATACGTTAGAGTCGCTACTGAAAGCATTGGAGCAAAAGTATTCTAAAGACACGAGCTTCATTGCAGAAGAAGTGGTTGACATCGCCATAGAATTGAGCTGTATAACAGCTGTCGCCGATGACGGTGAATCAGTTGCTTTTCCAGTTATGGAAAATCGACACCGTGAGCACATTCTGGATACTACTCTGGTCCCAGCACAAATTCCACCCGAGATTGAAGCGCGCATTCGTAAAATGGCTCTGGATGCAGCATCGAAGCTCAAAGTGACAGGACTTTTAACTACCGAGTTTTTCTTTTCGAACGACGACGAAATTTTCATCAACGAATTTGCACCCCGTCCGCATAATTCCGGACACGTCACAATGAAATCTTGCTCAATGAGCCAATTCGACGCACTCGCCAGAGTTTTGCTCAAACTACCACTAAGCGAAATCGTCCCGGCAAGTTCGGACAGCTATTGCATGATGAATTTGCTTGGCGATGTGTGGCTTGCTCAAAACAAAAATAACGAGCGTGCACCCTTGAATTTAGCTCCGCTTCCAGAACACGAATCGGTCATGGAGATTGTGCTTTATGGCAAAGAGCAAGCCCGCGCACGCCGCAAAATGGGACATTTCATCACCCGCTCGCCAAAACCAGCCAAAGCACTTGAACTCGCGCTCGATTTTAGAGAAGCACTAAAAAAAGTGCGAAATTAAACTCTGCCTGCAAGCCTAATAAGGCGGCATCATGGTTGGGCATTCTTTGCATTTCGAAGCAAGTTCGCTATGCAAAGTAGCATAATCATTTCCAAGACTTTCGGCAGGAATAAGGGCTCGTTGCTGTTCATAAGCGCTTGCAGCGCCGCCTGACCAGGCATCATAAGGAAACTCAGTTGGCGCTACTTTGCGATACCAAACTTCCACACCAACGGGCTTTGCGACCAAAACCACATTAAGAGGCTCGCCATCGTCATGCGCCTTTTGAAAATGCGAAACTGTCGACTTTTGCATCTTGATTGCGACCCCTCCGGGGAAAACCTTTACCTCCCGGTCTGGGAGCATAAAAATAACCTCCGGAATAGCCTTGTGTACAGCAACCAGAGTTGAGTCGCCTTGTTTGCACCAGGCCAAGGTTTTGAGCATATCATTGAAAGCTAATGCGAGTTCGGTGGTCATTTCTTGCCTCTTGCTTTGCCTTTTGCTAAGTATGCGAAAGTTTATATGGTCGCGCAAGGACTTTCCTTAAATCACAGCCTTTTTTTGGTCCGATAAGATACTTGAAAAAGCCGATTTGGATACAAAATGGTTTATATTCGCCTCCCCGGGGAACAGATTAGATGTTCGGATTCAGCTAATGGGCAGACGCCGTTTGAGGCATTTACCTGCTTGTTCCTCGACCTCAGTAGCTAGACTAAAAGACAAAATGGACAATAAGGACACCGACGCCAAAACACAAGCAAATTCGGCTCCAACAGCCTTTCTTGTAGATTTGGTTTCCAACAGAAAGATCCCCATTACTACCCCTCGTTGTCGAGTAGGACGGGACGATTTAAATGACATCGTCATCACCGGCGACCAGTCGATTTCGCGTTTTCACTTCATAATCAACAAAGAAGAAAACCAGTATTCTGTGCAAGACGCAAAGAGTCGGCACGGAACATTTTTGAATGGTAACCAGATTACCGGTCCTGAACCTATTAATGATGGCGATGTCCTCAAAATAGGTGTTTCTCTTTTCTGGTTTGTAATCGAATCACCCGCAACAGCCGAGGGCGATGCTCCAAAAGGCGAGCCAGAGAAAGCTAAAATCGTTTTGAATCCAGCCGAAGCAGACGCACCAGCTAGCGGCGCCACTCAAGACATTAATCAACTGGAAATTATAGACAAACTTACTTCTTTGACCGAAGCCGCTGAAGCCAAAGACGAAAAAGAAGACGAGAAAGCCGACTCTGAAGCTAAGGCTAAAGAAGAAGCTGCAAAGAAAGAAGCTGCTGAGAAAGAAGCTGCTGAAAAAGAAGCAGCAGAGAAAGAAGCTGCTGAAAAAGCCGCCGCTGAAAAAGAAGCCGCTGAGAAAGAAGCTGCTGAAAAAGAAGCAGCAGAGAAAGAAGCTGCCGAAAAAGAAGCCGCCGAAAAAGAAGCTGCTGAAAAAGAAGCTGCCGAAAAAGAAGCTGCCGAAAAAGAAGCTGCCGAAAAAGAAGCCGCCGAAAAAGAAGCCGCCGAAAAAGAAGCCGCTGCCAAAGCTGAAGCTGAAAAAGAAGAGGCTGAAAAAGCCAAAGCCAAAAAAGAACAAGAAGAAACTTCCGCCAAGCCTGATAAGAAGGGCAAAAAAGGCGACAAAGAAGAAGAGAAAGAAGATTCTAGTAAGAAATCTGAAAGCGAAAAATCCGATTCATCTAAAGAGGATGAAAAAGATGACGAAAAATCAGCCGAAGCCGAAAGTAAGAATGGCGAAGAGCCGGAAGTTTCGGTTAAAGATTTGCTTGGTCCACTGCACGATGAAATTGCAGCATCGCGTGAACGCGATAAGGACCTTATTAAGGATGCGCTCGACAAGGCAGATTTCAAGTCCGAATCTGGTGACGAAATAGCATCACAAAAAGATTCTGAGACCGAGGAAGCTAAAGAATCCGAGAAAGAACCAGAAAAAGAAGTTGAAAGCGAACCCGAAATCGAGGCCAAGAAAGAAGCTGAATCAGAGCCGATAAAAGCCGAAGATGAAAAATCGGAAGACGAAGCTGTTTTAAGTGAAAAATCGTCGCAAAATGAGACTCTAGATAGATTTGCTGACATAATAGAGAGTTCAGATTCAGGAAAGAATGCCGAAGAATCCAAGAGCAGTCATTCCGACTCGCATGAAGAGCGTGCGACGTCCGAAATTAGCGCTCATGATTCGTCCCATACTTCCAGCAGCACGAGAAATGGAGCAGAAGAGATGACAATACAAGGTCCAAGCACAGTCCCGGATTGGTGCAAACGCTACTTCGCCGATGAGCTCAAAGGTCTGAACAAAGAGCTAGACGAGCTCAACGACCAGATTCGCAAATACCAGGACAAGATCAAGGACATTGAAGGGCAAGCCAGTTTGACCAAAGGTCTTAGAAACACCCTGCTTGTTTCTGAAGGCGACGAACTGATTGAAGCCTGCAAAAAGGTTCTTTCTTTAATTGGCTGGAAAGTCACACAATCTGATGAAGACAAAAACGAGCTGTTACTCGAAGGCGACGACCAGAAAGTAACTATTGCTCGCGTCATCTGGACAAACACCAATGCCGAACGTAGTCATCTAGGTCAATTATCTATTTCGCAAACCCGTTACTGGTGCGAGAAAGGCAAAGAACCCAAAGGTGTTTTAATAGTAAGTAAAGTAAGCGACAAAGCTCCAACCTCGCTTGCAGAAGAGTCTGACGAAGACTTCACCGACTTTGCTTCGAAGAAAAACGTTTGCTTAATGAGCACTCTGCAACTGCTATCACTCTATCGCGAAGCTGCACTCAAAAATACCAAGAACGACGAGTTGCGTGAAGCGATTTACGACAGCAAAGGCTGGCTGAAGGGCTATAAACTCGAACCAGGCGAAACTGCAGCAGAAGAACCTGCCAGCAAAAGCTTGAGTTCACTACTCTCGTCTTAAAAGCCGACACCAGATACGGTGAAGCAGAAAGCATCAAGTAGAAAGAAGCGACTGCTTGCAATAGCAGCCATTTCTGTCGCACTCCCATTTGCCGCTGACTCTTTGTCTTTTGCAGCTAGTTCAGATTGGTCTGGTTTTTATCAGAATGGATTAGCAGAACAAAACCAGAATCCACAAGCGGCAGTGAAAGATTTTCGTCAGGCACTTTCCCTTGTTAAAAAACAATCGAAAAAATCCGACGATATAATCAACTGCAAACTGAAACTCGCCCATGCACTTACCTTGATTGACCGTGCAGACGAAGCCAGAAAAATTCTTCAGGGCATGAAACGAAATTCGGCTGTTTTAATGGAACTTGGCTCGATTGAAGAATCTGCGGGTAACCATCAAGGTGCCATGACATTTTATAATCAGGCATTAAGTGATAGCGAAAAAAATTATGGACCTTATTCACCACAAGCAGCCTATTCGCTGCACGGAATCGGTCGCATCCATAACAAAATGGGTAACACCAAGGAAGCCACCACAAGTTTCAAGCGCGCGATCACAATCTTGTCAAAGTCTCCTAACAAAGAAGCTGACGAACAGCTGAAAGCGATTATGCATAATTATGGCGACCTTATAAAAGGCGACGACCAATCAGACAAAGACTTACTCAAAGATTTTCAAAATGATGTACTGAAAGATTCATCGTCTAAAGAGAAGAGCCAGACACCAACAGATGGTTCATGGTGGCAAGCTCAGGTTGATAAACAACTCACTGATTCACGCAAAGCAGAATCAACATTGAACGAAAGCGTAGCCGAGCGTGCCATGCGGATGCCCACTTCTGACGCGACTCTTGCACCTGCTTACAGAGTTGTAAACGAGACTATTTTTGCTCAAAACAGATACGGTCTTGGTGAATCACAATACCAGCGAATGATTGCCACAGACATAGATTCTCTTGGTCCTAATCATCCATCTGTAGCTAACGATTTAAATGGACTTGCACAACTCTATATTTCTCAGAAAAAATATAGTGACGCAAAACCGCTTTTAGAGCGCGCCTTGTCTATTTACAGTGGAGCTTATGGTAGTGGCAATGTTCTGACTATAAATACCAAAGCATCGCTTGCAAGCATAGAATCGCGCTTAAATAATTACGACACTGCAGCTCGTTTGTATCGCGAAGCACTGTCAAACGCTCAAGAGTCGCTCGGTCCAAATTCTATTGAGACAGCCAAAATATTGAACGGAATGGGCTATCTCAACTATCAATCAGGTAAGTATGATACTGCGCGCTCTTACTATGAATGGGCGATTGCAAGCACCACTCGTGCCGCTGGTGGCAACTCACCACTACTTGCGGCCTGTATGAAAGATTACGCACAAGTCTTGCGTAAACTGGATAAGGCAAGCGATGCAGATCAAGTTGAGGCTAAAGCGAATCGTATTTTATCTGGATTAGCGCAAAACTAGTTCGAAAACTTGCGTATTTTCATTTGCCCTTATTTAAAAGCTTTCTGATAGCATCTACGGCTTCAACAGATTGTTCCTTCGTAAGAGAAGTAAAACATCGGTAGTCAAATCCATCAGTGGCACTTTCTGTAGCGAAAGTAATGTCTACATGTTCGGCGGATTTAGGTATTCGCGTGACCTGCGGTTCATGTACGCAAGAGTTATACGACTCAAATGTCCACTCCCAATTGCCGTCATGATCTAATGCTCCATTTGGTTCAAGCCGAATCACGCGTTTGTTTGTTACTGCATAAAGTTTGCGAATGGCAAACTTTTTCTTTTCATTCGGCCAAAACCACGCAGCAAGGCTCAAAAGCAAGAAAACAATGCCACAAACAACCATCGCCACCTTGAAAAACAACCCGGAGGATGATGCTGACTCTAAGGAAGGAGTGCTTAATCCAGCGTTAATAAGCGCGCCACCAAGCAGGACCGACAACAAGGGCATTAGTAAACTGCGTGCGCGCTTAGATTCAATTTCAATATCTGGTTGCCCCTTCCAGACAATTTTCTCGTCTTCTTCCAAATTACTTTCTAAAAGCTGCAATAAAGCTTCCAATGTCGAAGCTTTTGCGGTGATCTTCATTCGGGGGGTTGGAACTAAGTTACTCACAAAACTCCGAAGTGCAAAAAGTTATAATTAGCATCTTATTTAAGTTCACGAGTATTCTGGACTCTAAACTCCTTATGAAAATAATAAATCCAATTTCATCGATTCTTATTTTGGTGCCAACTTTGGTTTTTACTCCAGCTTGGGCACAAGAATATATTGCAGGCGCTCCAGCATGGTGCCAAGAGGCTTTGCGAATGCAATTTCCCAGTAAACCAGTTTCGGGTACCCTGGATGGAGTTCCATTTGAATTCAAACAAGCCATTTTGACCCCGCTCCCTAGACTCAATAGGTATCAACTAACTATAGAAGGGGCAGCTACAAGCGGAAAATCAGCGCCAAAAATCTGTTTTACTTTTCTTTCAAACGAAGTGGAAGGCAAGTCGTTCAACATGCCACATCAGAAGAAAGACACAGATGGAATTCGGTATTCTGATGAATGTTTCTACAAAGACGGTGAGCAATTCAATTTACATTCTACTGAATATAGCGCACGTATCGTTTTTCAGAAAAAACGCCCCGATGGCTTAATACCAGGTTATATTTCTTTTCGTGCTCAGTCGAAGTTAAAGAAGTGGAAAGATTCTTCACTAATCGGATTCTTTTATGCACGCGTAAGCAAAGACTAATTCCAAAACTGCGTCACTTTCTGCTTAACTCAGGCGCCCATTTGTTTATTATTAGCTCTAAATCTTTCATCAAAGCTGGCTTTTGCAAATAGTCATCCATTCCAGAAGCCAAGCAATCACCTTTTCTCGCGTGTCCGGTCAAAGCGATTATCGGCACACGTTTGCGATTTTCTCTTTCTTCCTTTTCGCGAATCAATCGTGCTGCGTCATCTCCTTGAATGCCTGGCAAACCCAGGTCCATGAAGACCAGTGCCAATTCATTTTCATCCCACTCGATGGCTGCTTCTCCTGAGCCAACTACGTGTACTTCATGGCCCATTCGCTTCAATACAGCTTTCATCGACAGCTGAAGCATTGGATCATCTTCGACGACTAGGATTACACGACCTTGCATAATTCAGTTTCAAATGGCAAAACCACCCAAAATGTCGCACCTTCTCCAAGTGCGCTCACCACCCCAATCTCGCCGCCCATTAACTTAGTCAACGTCCTGCAAATACTTAGACCCAAACCTGTGCCACCATAAACACGTCTCGTTGATGCATCTGCCTGACTAAAAGGTTCAAAGATTTTCTCTTGCTGATCAAGAGCTATGCCAATTCCAGAGTCTGTCACCTCGAATCGTAAATCTGAGCAGTTATTATCTTCTTTTTCCAAGGTGATGCTCAGCTTGATCTCTCCATCCTGCGTAAACTTTAGGGCGTTAAAGACCAGGTTCTGAAAGATCTGGCGCACTCTCAACTCGTCACCACAAACTAATGGAGGAACGTTTTCTGCGACACTCCAAGATAACTTCAGATTCTTTTTCTTAGCTTCAGCATCAGCCAATTGAATCAAATCGCCTATCACTGACTGTATCGAAAACGAGCGCTTCTCTATGACAAAAGCATTCGCTTCCAAACGTGAGGCATCAAGCAAATCGTTCAAAATTTGCAAAAGTCGCCTACAAGCCTCAAGCGCTGTCTGGCTATACGACTTGAACTCCTCGTCTTCAGCCATAGCGTTCATCAGTTCGACCAAACCAATCACTGCAGCCATAGGAGTTCTCAACTCATGACTTACCGTTGATAAAAACTGAGTTTTTACAGCAAGAGCCGTTTGCAATTCTCGAGTGCGTTCTTGCACAGCCTTTTCTAACGTTTGAGAAAGTAATCGTTGTTGCAACTGAACAGCTACCCGAGCATAAAGCTCACGGGCAGTAAATGGCTTGACTAAATAATCATTCGCTCCAGCTTCTATACCTTCAGCACGAGCATCGTCACCAGCTCTGGCAGAAAGGAAAATCACCGGAACTTTTTTCAATGATTCAGAAGCACGAATATTGCGCAGAAGCTCAAATCCATCGATATCTGGCATCATGATGTCGGTCACAATAAGATCGGGAACGCGATCTTTAAGAGCTTCCAGAGCAGCACGTCCATTAGGAACCGCTTCAGCTGACCATAAAAGATTCAACAGCCTAAGCAGATATGCTCTTACATCGGCATTATCCTCGACAATCATTATGTGCTGTTTCAGTCCGTCGTATTGGTTTATTTTGAGGCTATTTGAGTATTCACTGAACCATGTTTTCATTTCTTCTAGAAATGACTGTGAATGCTTTAATTCAGCTGCATTTTCTTCTTCTGTTACCTCATCAGGTGGTAAGTGCGCTCTTCCACGAGGAATTTCGACAGTGAATTCGGTCCCGACACCCTCATCACTCGTTACAGAAATTTGACCGCCATGAAGCTGTACAAGCTCCTGAACCAGAGCCAAGCCGATGCCCGTGCCTTCAAATGTTCGAGCATTTTGAGCTTTTAAGCGATGGAAGCGCTTGAACAGATTTCCTTGCTCAGAAGTAGCGATACCAGATCCGGTATCAGCCACTATCAACTGAAATTTGTCCTTTGTCTGCAAAACTCGAACTGAAATTTTTCCTTTTTGAGTAAACTTAAAGGCATTCGACACCAGATTCAAAACTACCTTTTCCCACATGTCGCGGTCTATAAATGCACTTTCAGAGCAATCTTCGCAAGTAACATCAAAAGTCAGCCCTTCGTGCTCGATAGCCGAACGAAAGAGGCTACAAATCTCGGTGGTGAAAGCGCACAAATCGGTGGGCACAAATTTAGCGTCATAACGCCCAGCTTCAATACGTGAAAAATCCAGAAGCGCATTAACCAGTTTTAGCAGGCGCAACGCGTTACGGCGCAAAGTTTCAAGCTCGACACGTTGCTCGCCAACACTTTCGTCGAGCAACGTCTGAATTGGTCCCAGCATCAGCATGAGTGGCGTGCGGAATTCATGGCTGATGTTGTTGAAAAAAACGGTTTTCGCTCTATCCAACTCAACCAGAGCCTGTGTGCGTTGCTTTTCTTCAGACTCCTTGTCTTTCTGGTCTTGAATATCGGTATTGATTCCAACCCATCGAACGAGCTGTCCCTGTTCATTGAACAAAGGGTTGATACGCGTTAGAAACCAGCGGAAAACACCATCGTGTCGCCGTAAAGGAAATTCAACTTGGCAGGGTTTACCTGTTTTGATAGCTTCAGTCCAAGCTTCCATGCACACTGGAAGCCACTTTGGGTCATGAACCGAAGTCCAGCCCCAACCTTTCATATCTTCGTAAGTGCTGCCGGTATAGTCGTACCAGCCTTTGTTGTAATAATCGATCCAGCCGTCTGGTTGAGCAGTCCAGCCTAGTTGGGGCATCAAATCGAAGAGTTGTCGAAATACGACAACATCGTCCGCCGGATTAAAGTGTCCCCTATCGTCCCCAGCCATGAGTTTCTCCAGGAAAATAAGAATATCGGATCGGCAAAAGAAAATCTATCAGTGGGCAGGGGCTGTATACTTTGCTACGAAATAATTGGAAAACTTGCGAGTCAGAAAAAATCATGAAGCTTACAAAATTATTTGTTCTCTCTATGTCTTTGCTATCCCTTTGGCAACCTGTTTCCGCCGATGGCGGATTAGATCAGGCCTATGAGCGCGGCCGCAAAAGCATGTCACGCGGAGATCTTGATGGTGCCATCAATGCATTTACAGAAGCCATCGCCACGAATAGTCAAAACGGTATCGCCTGCCTGCGTCGGGGTGAATGTTTTTACAAGCAAAATAACTTTCAAGAAGCGCGAAAAGATTTCACTAGAGCACTTGAGATTGCACCAAACAGCGCCAGTGCCTACCTCTGGCGCGGAACAACTAATGGAAGGACCCAAGACGAAAAGGCAGCAATCGAAGACTACAAGAAAGCAATCGAGTTAAACCAGGAGCTTGCATTCAACTACTTCAAAAGTACTGCAAGTGCAAAGGCTGGAGTAAAACAAAACTACGAAGGCTGCGTTCGTTACTACAAGACAGCAATGGATTCACTTTATCCAAATGGCTATGTCGAGGACCTTTCCACCCTTGGGGATTATAAAGAACCGCTCACTGAGCCAAGTTGGCTTAGCGAAGTCAAAAAGGACAATCAAATAATAGTACAAAGCCAACCCAGCGGTGTTTTTCCTGGAGCCGATGAATATCACGGACCTGATATCAAAGCATCGCTAACCGCTCTAAATGAGCAGATTCGCAGCGACTCGACTAACTCTGCATACTTCTATCAACGCGCTAAAGTGTTTCAGAAAATGATGAAAGTTGACAATGCTATTCGCGACTATGACACGGCTATAAGTCTTGAACCGAATCGCGCTCAATATTATGTTGGCAAAGCATCGCTCTTTTACCAGCTAGGCAAGACTATGAAAGTTGAAGAGCTTATACAAAAAGCTCGCTCAGTCGATCCCACAGTACCACGCAAAATAAAGTTTGCAGTCGAGCCATATCCAGCAAGTTTTAAATGGTCAGGCAATGAGTAAACCAATTATTCGCGAACTAAATGAAGGGGATGTAGATTCATTTTGGAAATTGCGGCTTCGCGCATTAAAAGAAGAGCCCGAATCATTTGGAGCTGCTTACGAAGAATCGGTCGATACGCCAATTGCAGATGTCGCTAAGCGTCTTTCGAACTCAAATGATTCGTTTGTAATTGGTGCTTTCAATCCGAATCTGGTTGGCATGATAGGAATGTTTCGCCGACAGGGTCAAAAAATGCGTCACAAAGGAATCATCTGGGGTATGTATGTTGCGTCAGAAGGGCGCGGTCAGGGGTTAGGCAAAGCACTCCTATCGGCGGCGATCGAACGTGCTTCGACGATACCAGATTTAGAGCACTTAATGTTGAGCGTTGTGACTACTAAAGAAGCAGCGCGCAATCTGTATTTTACTTTGGGTTTTAAAACGTACGGCGTTGAAAGCGAGGCACTCAAGCTTGGTGAGCGCGCTTTAGATGAAGAATTGATGACATTTAAGCTTAAACCAGGCGTTTAAACCTTACTTAGCCGACTTTTCAACTGGAATGACACGAGATTGATTCTCCATCTCTTCGCTTCCTTCCACCGCAACTTTGTCTCCAACTTTCAAATCGCCGAAGACTTCGACTAGATTGTCCATAATCTGTCCTTTCTTGACGTTGACCCAGTCAACGCGATCGCCGTCAATTCTGCAAACGAATGTATTTAACGGAGTCGATACCACAGATGATATCGGCACGAACATACTCTCTTGCGGACGTCTCGATGGCCAGTAGACTTTGGTAAACATCCCTGGAACAATTTTAAACTCTGGATTTAAATAGTTCAGTTCAACAGGCATGGTCCGTGTCTCTTTATCCAAGCTGTTGCTTATACGAGCCACTGTTCCTTTGAACCTTTTTCCCGGAAAAGTCGAAACGGTAAATTCGACTTGTGAGCCGATGATGACACCTGATACCAGATCTTCTGGAACAGGACAAATAATTCTGAGCAAATCTAATTGCTTGAGTCGACAGATGGGTGGATAGGCACCGGTCCCGTCTGGTCCGACAAAACTGCCTACGTGCATTTTGCGCTCGGTCACATAACCATCAAACGGTGCGTAAATTTCAAGATAAGATGCAATATCGGCAAAACTTTCGAATGCTTTCACCATTGCATCGACTTCTTCTTTGCGCATAGAGACTTCATGGTCTTTAGCGTTTACGCGCTTTGTCACTGCGTTTATATCTTGCCTGTCCACCTGCACTGTTTGAGCCCATTGCACCACATCGTTATCTGCAATAACTCCTGGCACCAATGAAGCGGCATAAACTCTTTGATAAGTAGATTCGTCAGCAAGTAGATTTGCTTTCTTTTTCTGCAATTCTGCTTTCAAATCCTGCAATTTAGATTCTTCGGCAGATAGTGCTGCTTTAGCCATCGATACTTTAGCAACGGCTTCGTGGCGACGAGCAAGAAACTCCGGCGCATACATGCGAACCATCAGGTCGCCTTTTTTGACGATAGAACCACGGTCGACTTTTATTTCTTTAATAAAGCCAGGTACTTTAGGGTAAATAAGCACGTCCTGATAGGCATCAATCTCACCAGGCAACTGGTCTTCGCGAAAAAGCGTTTTCTTAACCACAGGAACTACTGGAACAGAAATTAGAAAATCGCGCTTAGCAGTGTCTTGCACCAGCGGTTCATTTTTCTTCTGCCACATGTAATAGAAAGCTGCTCCGGCAGCAGCTAAAACAATGATGATAAAAATAATGTTCTTGAAACTGAACATTTCTTTCCATCCCGGCTCTTCGGGTTTGTTGGCTTGACTTGGCATACTATGCGTCATGAGTTGGACCTTGAGGTAAATCATCGGGGTGGACGGAGGGCAATTTGATAGATGCTTTTGCTTGCACCATCGAATAAACGAGCGGCAAAATTGTCAATACAGATAGCGTAGACATGGTCAAACCGCCTATGACGGCACGTCCAAGAGGAGCGCTCTGCCCGGCGGATAGTGCCATTGGTATCATACCTGCCACCATAGCTATAGAGGTCATGAGAATTGGTCGCATGCGCTGCTGGGCACCATGGACCGCAGCCTCTCGTGAATTCATGCCAGTCATACGACTTTGCTCAGCAAATACGACTAACAGAATTGCGTTTGCAATTCCAACACCAATACACATAATCGCTCCCATAAAGGACTGCACATTGAGTGTAGTTCCAGTGATAGTAAGCATGCTCAAAACACCTAGCAAAATTGCAGGGGCCGTAGACATCACTATGAGCACAACGCGTGCGGTCTGGAAATAAGCAAGAAGCATAAGCGTGATTACTACCACAGCAAGCAAAAGACCTGTGAGCAAGTGGAAGAAAGTATCTTCAAGTAAAGGCACCTGACCTGCCACGTCGACGAAGACACCCTGTGGTGGCTTGCCTGCTCTTCGCACAGCAGCTTTGACCGACTCGCCCACGCGTCCCAGATCGTCACCAGACAAATTGGCGGTAAGTGATACCATGCGCATCATATTGTATCTATCAAATTCGCCATCCGTCGTTCCATACTCGACTTTGGCTACGTCAGAAATCAGCGGGTGCTGCGGGCGAAGCGTCTTGTGATCGGGATAATAACGATTGGTATCCGGGTCTTCGAGCTTGTCTTTATATTCAGACATTTCGATGCTCTTAAGACTTTTCATAGTCGGGAATTTTTCAATATCTTCTTTGGAGCGAATTTGATCTTGAGGTACCTGAACTTGAACCTGATAAGAAAATCCGGAATCTTTATCGCGCCACAAGCTCAAATTGACGAAGCGGCTAGAGAAAAATGCAGGCTGTAATGACATGCCTATGTCTTCTGGAGTCACGCCTAACTGCCCGGCTTTTTCTCTATCGATGTCTATTTGAACCGACGGATAGTCGAGTGGTTGTCCCCACTGCAAATCGCGCAGGTTAGGAATTTTCTTCAGCTCGGCCAATATCTTTTTGGCAAATAACTTGTTTGCCACCATATTTGGCCCCATTACTTGCACTTTTATAGGTGTGGGTGAGCCAAGGTTCATGATCTGACTTACCAGATCACCAGGCTCGAAAGATAAGACAGTATCGGGAACTGCTTTAGAGCAACGCTGGCGCAACTTGTCTTTGAGCCCAGACATATCGACTTTGCAATCTTCTTTGAGCTGGACATCTAAAACGGCTTGATGCGGTCCTGACGTCCACAAAAAGGCTGAGCTGATGGGGAACATAGGAGGCTGTTGACCGGCGTAGCCAAGCGTTTTCTCGACGTTTGCAGCACCGACTTCTTGCTTTACTTCATCTAGAATTCTCAGAACACGAGCTTCTAAAGCCTCTACACGCATACCTGTTGGAGCCGAGACACGCACCCTGAACTGTTTGCTTCCATTGTTGGGAAATAGCTCTTTTGCAATGTTGTCGTACAGAAAAACCACCCCGGTGACAGCGACCATAAGATACACAGCGACAATCACAGGTGCGATTGGCAAAATGGTTTTGAGTATGCCACCAAGCGCGTCTTTGAGAACATCCATAAAATCGCGCTTTGCTTCTTTGTGCTCGGCTTTCAATATCCAGACTGCCATAATTGGCACTACGGTCGAGGCGAGCGTAGTCGATGCCACCATTGCAAAACCCACGGCCAGAGACAGTGGGATAAATAATTCGCGAGTGATTCCGGTCATAAAGAAAGACGGAATAAATACCGCTACAACTGACAGCATGGCAAGTAATCGCGGCACCATTGTTTCGACACAGGCGTTATAAACAGCGCGAGAAAGCGCTTCTCCAGCAGCCAAGTGGTTATGGATATTCTCAATACAAACAGTAGCTTCGTCTACTAAAATGCCAATTGAAAGAGCTAAGCCACTCAGCGTTTGCAAGTTGAAAGTCTGACCGGTCAGATTCAAGCCAACGATAGCAGACAAGAGCGACAACGGAATTGTAGTCACAACAATCAGCGTGCTGCGCAAGTCTTTCAAAAACAAAAGAATCATGAGACCTGGCAAAATAGTGCCAAGCAAACCTTCGTGAAAAACGTTTTCGATAGCTTCGCGAACATATTTCGATTGGTCGAATTCATAACTGATGTCGACATCTTTTGGTAGAACGCTTTTCATTCGAGAAAGCGATGCTTGTAATGCATCTACAACAGAAACAGTTGACGCATCAGCGCGTTTTACAGCAGGTATATAAACGGTTCGATGCCCCTGAAACAGTGCATAACCTGCAAGAATATCCGAAGAGTCTTCGACCACGCCTATGTCTTTCATAAATATCTGTGGTCCGTGCCCGGTGCGAATGGGCAAATAATCGAGCTGATGAATGTCTGGCAAATCAGAATTGACTGGCGCAATGCGCATATAATCGCCTGTACGCACGTTTCCCGACGGCAAGACTTTATTGCCTGTTTCAAGCGCTTTGATTACTTCATCGCCTGAAATGTTATATCGTCGCAATTTGTCAGCGTCTACGCTGATTACAATAGACCTGATATTTCCACCAAATGGTGGCGGTGCTTCAGCACCTGGCACCGTGGCTAGCATCGGTCTTATACGGGTATAAGCAAGGTCTTCGAGCTCTTTAACAGTCTTGGTTTTAGACGCGAGCACAAGCTGTCCCACAGGCAAACTTCCAGCGTCGAATCGAAGTACGAACGGGTTATAAGTCCCATGAGGCATAAGACTTGTTGCGCGGTTCGCCATTGCCACAATTGCAGCCATAGCGCTTGCCATGTCGGTATCAGGTTGGAAGAATACTTTTATAAGAGTCAAATTCTGAATCGACTGTGACTCCATATGCTCGATGCCGGGCACATAAAGAAAGAACATTTCATACGTGGAAGTGATATAGCCTTCCATCTGCTGCGGCGACATTCCACCATAGCCCTGGATCACATAAATCGCTGGAACTTTCAAATCCGGGAAGATATCGCGCTTCATGCTGGTTATAGACATGAATGCAATAAGAACGATGCTTATGACTGCAGCCACAATCGTGATCGGTCGCTTCATCGCCCATGAGACAATCCACATACTTAAACTTCCCTCACTCCTACTCTGTCGCCTGACCTTCGGCAATTTTGACTAGAGAAAAGAAATTTTGCAGGTCGCCCTGCGCGTATCCTAATGCCAGTATCGACCGCCAGACCTCAATCTGGGCAATGGCATTCTCGACTTCAGCCGAAGCGAGATTCTCTTCTGCAATGGCAAGTGATACCACATTGGTCAAGCCAACACTGTATCGCTTCATCAAATTTATTTCTTTCACTTTGGCAGCTTCTACCAATTTTGGTGTTTCGTCCGCCACCTTGCGTGACTGCTGGAGCAGGATTCTGCTATTTGCGTCTTTCTTTTCAAGCAAAAGCATTGCTTGATCATAATCGGCTTTAGCTGCAAGTTCGTTGCTACGAGCCATGTCTTTCTGGGCTCTGAGAGGGAAATATTCCATAAAAGGAAAACTGACCGAGGCACCAATCATATAGTTGAAAACCTGAGGCATGGCGCCACCAAGCACTGGTCTAATGGGATTGGTGTTGTCTCCAGAACCTCTTCCCCAGACCGATGAGTTGAGCCACATGTGAGGACGATATGCTTTGTCCAACACTAATTGTTTGGCTCGCCATCTGTCTTTTTCAGCAAGCTTGAATCTTGCAAGCGGGTGTGACGACAAATCCATTTGCCGCTCTACATCAACCGTGTCTTCCATTGGTGGACGAATAATCGGATCAGACACAATATCCAGATCTTGAGTAGTGATGCCCATTTTTTCAGCCAGGTCTACAAGACCCATGCGAAAATCTTTTTCTGCTTTTATAAGCGCAATTTTTGCTTTCGATACTTCGTAATCAAGTTCTGCAGCATCAACACCAGGACGCAAACCTTGCGCTACCAGAGTTTTTACTCGAAGCTGCGCGGCTTCCATTCTGTCGAGCGAAGCTTTGCGTGCGATGATAGCCTGCTTAGCTGCAGCTGCATGGAAGAAAGAATCAGCAGTAGCAAAGGCAACGTCTAACTTAGTAAGGCTAACATCAGCACGTGCGGTACGAGCATCAGCACGCGCAAAATCGTCATTGGCTCTGCGCAGACCAAAGTCAACCATGAGCCAGTTCAAGTTCAAACCTTGCAAATTATTTACGACCGGTTTGAAAGATTGTCTTTGCACCGATGGACCTGAATCAACCGGGACGGTATCGAAACCGGACACATTGTTCATAACGACGCTAGCTACACGGTTTGGCGTTACACCTGAATATTGAATGTCTGCGTTTATGTTAGGAAGATATTGCATTTTTGCAAGCGACACATTGGCTTTGGCCGCACGCAATTTGAAAAACTTTTGTTGAATCGATGGAAAATTGCGCAAAGACAACTCGACACTTTCGCGCAGAGTTACGGCTTTGGTTGGTCTGATTGGCTGAAAATTTATTTCAGCTGGTATCACTTCGCGCCCGGCACCATATGCGGGGACAAAACCCAAAATAGAACATACCGAAAACACAGTGATCAAGATCACCCCTGAGAGTCTTCCGGTAAGGCTTGGTAATTTCATTTGTTCAAAAGCTGTGAGAGCTAATTTTACTTAACTCATATAAGCCAAGTATGAAATGCGCTTAAATCCGGTTTAGAATACACAAGCCCACGCTGGATTTAATAAGTGCGACCACAAATTGCCATCGCCACCTCTTTTCTTCTGCTTGCCATCTTGAATTCGGCAGGCGGAGCGTTTGCTCAAATAAACGACGGCAAAGCGGGCTACAAAGACTATCGCAAAATCCAGGAAGTCGAAATGGATAAAGATATCGACAAGCTCTTCAATTTTGCAGACCAAACTGACAAAGCTGAACGAATGAAACTCATGAGAAGAGACGACGATATGGAAGATGCACGTCGTTCCAAATTGCGTTCGCGCTTTCGCGAATTCGATGTCTCACACGACTTCGACAAAAAAGATTTTTCTGATGCTTTAGATAATGACATGCGATCAACCGGCCCTAAAGAAGTAGATCGTCAAGACAATTTGGACATTCAAGACAAAGAACGCGAAGACCGCCGCAGGGACAGACGAAAAGAATTTTTAACTGACGAAGAATTGATGAAAGAATTATCTCGTTTACCAGAAGCCGCTCCTGATGATTGGGTACCAGACAAAGCAGATCCTGTAAATAACGGCGGATTTTCGATTGCGCCAGACAATGGCTCACCGGTGCCCTACAAGCTTAACGGCTGGATTGACTTCCAACGCAAATATCCCTGGGAGGACGAAAATTGAGCAAAGGTCTCAATTTATTCATTGCTCTATCGATCGCTGTGGGCTGTCCGTTGCCTGGTATATCTGGCGATGTAGCCTGGAAAACAAGCTTGATTCAAGGCGAGGAATATCTCAGTCACAAACAGCTCGATAAAGCCGAAGGCAGCTTCCGCCAGGCGCTAAAAGAAATCAAGCGGTCCGTCCACACTCACGAAGAAATGGCGATTTGTCTCGAGAGCCTAGCTAAAACCATTTATATGGAAGACCAGATTTACGAACCCATCCCACTCTACAAAAAAGCAGTAAAAGAACTGCAAAAAGCTTATGGCAAAAATGATTTGAGACTTGTGCCCGACCTGCTCATGCTCGGCGATATTTTTGAGAACGAAGGAGACTATAAAAAGGCGCTCAAATTCTACAATCAAGCCCTTGCCATAAGCTCGACCAATGGCGAATGTCACAATCTTACTTGCGCTGACTGTATGCATCGCATTGCCCGAGTATACGTAAAACAAGGCAATTTTAAAGACGCCGATGACATGTTTTTACAAGTCACATCAATAGTGATGGAACAGAAAAGCCTCTCATCAAGCGAGTTCCTCGAAAACAATCTGATCGACCACATCAGTCTTTTACTCAAAACCGAGTATAACGCATCTATCAGAACATCGGTCTTAGAAACCGAATTGCTAAAAGACAAGCAAGGCGTCTTTCATAAAAAAGGCTCAACGAACGAAACAACCTTTAGCACAGGCGTTTCGGCCAGCCTGGCCGATCGCATAGAGCGAGGCGAACGCCCGGACATCAAGAATATTACTGGTATCACAGGCAGTGACAATTCAAACTCGCAAGTAAATTTGCCCAGAATAGAAATCAATCCTATTCCGGGAAAATCTTCTGATTTTGCAGCTCTTCAGGACATTCAGAATCAGCGCGTTATTTTCTATGAACGCCTGATTGAAACCGACATAAAATCACTTGGTCCTGACCATCCAAGCGTTGCAAGAGACCTGACCTGGCTAGCCTATATTTTCATTGCTCAGAAAAACTACGACAAAGCACGACCGCTTCTGCTAAAAGCACGTGATATTTACACCAGAATTTATCAATCAGATCCTGGTCACGATAAATTGCAGCACGTAGATTTGCTCTTAGCTTTAATTTCAGAAGAACAAAATCCTCAAGCAACCACTATCGACACACAATATCTAAAGAGCTTGCCCTCGCTACCACAAGACGCAAAAACACTTGAAGTAGCTCTTCGTCTAAACGACTTAGCATTTATGCTTTACTGTCAGAACAAGACTGCAAATTCACTCAAAGTTTATTACTGGGCTCTAGCCAGTCTGGTCGGCGCATGCGGAGACCGCAATCCGCTTACAGCATGCTGCATGCTCGATATGAGCAAATTACTTAGATTGTCCGGAAAAGCCGATGAAGCCTTAAAACTGGAAGGTAGTGCTCGCGCAATAGCCCGCAAAGAGTTAATTGAAAAACGCAGTCAGGTTTTGCCTTAAATGAGCAAGTCTTTTAAAGTTTTTTTTGCTATCTTAGCCCTGGTCATGTTTGTTGCCTTTGGGGCACTAGCACGAGAAACCAACAGCTGGATACCAACGAACGGAATAGTCAGGTCTAACACAGTATCAAGACGCACTATCCAGTATGCAGTCGGCAACAAACTTTATTCAACCGACAACGAAAATCTGCTCAATTTGCTAGAGCACCGATTACATATTTCTATTAGCCACAGCCGTCCGGGGCAAGGCAAAACAGTCATAAACGGGGTCGATCCCGAAATAGGCAAGCTGGTAGTTGTTTATTATGATCCCAAAGACCATTCGCAAGCAGTTGTTTTGCGCGGGTGGTCGGCGCCAGTAGTGATTTTGCTTATTTGTTCTGGCATTCCACTCTTTTTTCAATTAGCTCTGGGATGGACTTCAAATCGAAACCAATTTCCAGATCGAAGATATCCATAAAGACAATTGCTTTACTCTCCCGGCAGAATCCATCCAAGTCCACCACACTTGCACATAAATCCATTTGAGGGATGTTCAATCTTACCTTTCCCCTTGCAAACCTGACAGCTCAAGGCATTGTCTGGGCGCTTTGGGAGCAACTCTTTCAGTTCAGAATATTTTTGACTGGCCAAAAACCAGGCAATTCGATTCACTCTGGTGTCAGACTCTTCTTTCCAGTGGGCAAAAGGACCATAGTCGATCCACCCTATTTGTCCAGTCATCAAAATCACGAGCACTCCACTCATATCGTAAAGCACTGGCAAGAATTGCTTCTCTCTTGCAACTTCTTTCAAGTCATAAGCAGGATCAAAAACCAGATCAGGTGGACCTGAAAGATATTTGTTTAAAGACTTATTTAACTTGTCGGAAGTTTCGATGACGTCACTTCCTTTAATACTCGTTCTTTACCACATACAGTGGGCGTCCACGAGAATGATCAAGAACGATTGCCAAATATTCACCGATGATACCAATAGCAAAAAGCTGCAAACTACCGACAAAACTAATTGCTATCACAGACGGTGCCCAGGCTATGATTCGATTTTTATAAATCAATAAAAGTACGATGAATAAAATCCCAACCGCAAACAAAGTCAAAGCCAGATAAATACCAAGCCGGAGCGGCATTCGCGAGAAGCCAAAAATACCGGAAAAACAAAGGTGCAATAGCTTAATTAGTGTATATTGCGGCTCTCCAGCAAAACGTTTTTCGCGATCGTATTCGATAATAGTGGAAGGATATCCAACCCACGCGGCTTGACCGCGCACATAAGGCTGTTGCTCACGCATCGACTTCAAAGTTTCGATCACAGGCTTGGAAATCAGCCTGAAATCACCAACATCGCGCGGGATATCCACTGTAGATATCGAAGATAGTATTTGATAAAAAAGTTTGGCACGTGCATCGGCAAAGGCTGAGATTCCCTGTCTGGTTTTGCGCCTGGCATGGACGATGTCATACCCTTCGTCGCGCCATTTTTTAACCAGCTCTGGGAATAGTTCAGGTGGATCCTGCAGGTCGCCATCTATGACTATAAGCGCATCGCCTGTTGCGTGCTCAATCCCCGCGCGTATAGCCAGCTGATGTCCAAAATTGCGACTCAAATCTATAATTCGGACATGCGGATTCTTCTCTTTTGCTTCAAGTAGAACCTTCAAAGTTTTATCGCGACTGCCATCATTTACGAATATCAGCTCATATTGGCATCCCATTTCAGAGACTACTTTATCCACCCGGCGCACACATTCAGCGGCGCCAGCTTCCTCGTTGTACATAGGGATGACAACACTGAGCTTGTAATTTGAGTCGATGGACTCAGGCATGATTTCCTTCGCGTTTTGGCTTATTTAAACTAGAATTGAAGTGATGACCGATACTGCAATTTTCTCACGATTTGACCGTTTCAAGAGCGTAGCTCTTCGGCTGGTTGCATTTGTCATACTCAGTTTCTCATGCCTTATGATCGCGCACAAGCTAATTGTGCCATTGTCGGACGCTCGCTGGTTCATCGACAAAAAGACCAACGAATATCATGTTATTGACTTCTTTCAATACTATCAGGCAAGCGAACTAGCACGCTCTCGTCTCGACAGCTGCAATGTCTATAATCCCGAAAGACAACGTGTCTGGTTCAATGATTTGGTGGCGCCGCTTTCTTCAAACGAAGTCTTCTACAATCAACAACCACCAAACTTTTTTCCCTTCCTATATCCAATAAGTCTTTTACCAGCCAATTTCTCCTACGTTCTTTGGTGCGTTTTGCAGACAACTTTTGGATTAGCGTCTTTGTATGCATTGGGTTCATGCGGTTCTTTATCAAAAAGAGATCGCCTGCTTTTCTTGCTTGGAGTGCTTGCTTCCTTTCCTGCTTACAGTTTAATCTGGCATGGCAACACGACATTTTGGCTGCTGGGTTGGCTTTGCGCTTATGTTTTATGTTTTTTGAAAAAACGCGACATTTTTTCTGGCATATTCATGAGCTTTGCCACTTTCAAACCGCAATATATGTTTTTGATGCTATTGCCGGCACTGGCTGGCAAGCGTATAAAAATACTTGCCGCATTTGCTGTTACAGAATGTGTTCTGCTTGCAATTGCATCGCTAATAATTGGAGCAGACAACGTAATAAGTTATCCAAGCATCGTCAAAAAAGCCGAGTCGTATGCAGGCTTTATCGGTGTAAATCCACAAGTAATGATAAGCTTGCGCGGCATTCTAGCTCAGTTTCTCTCGATTCACGATTCTCTAACTTATACTTCGGCAGCGATGTTTTCGTCGCTCATTGCCATGTTCTTTATCTGGAAAAAATATCAAAGCGATGAAAAGAACTTTGGCTGGCTCTGGGCAGCTACAATAAGTCTGGCTGTTTTGCTCAGCCCCCACTGTCACGTTTTCGATTTCTTGCTTTTATCGATGGCAGCAGTGCTCACGCTCAAGAATTTGTCCATTTTGAAATTATCGAGCGAACCAATGTCATACCGCATATGGTGCACAATTTTTTTACTTACGCCTGTAGCATCATGGATTGCCAATTATGCGCTAGGTCACGAACTGGCTCCCATAGCCTTTTTCTTCCCGCTCGTTCTTGCTTTGAGCTTGCTCTCCTTTTACAATTTGAGGAGCGCCAATGCCAAAGTTTAATGCATCGACTATTCTTGCAATTGTCGCAGCGATTTTGATTTCAGCTGGTATAACGACAATGTACCTGTCAGCCGAATCAGGCTTGTACTGGAGCGATTACAATTATTACCAGTTCATTTTAAAAACGGTTCGTGATGCACTTATAGAAAATCCACTTACCGGGTTAGCCCTGATCGTCTATTCGACCAAACTCTTATACAACTTTCTTTTTACAATACCGCTACTGCCGGTTTCACTGATTTTTGGTGATAACCGATTTGCTTTTATAGTCAGTCAGGTAATACTTTTTCAAATTCCAGCAGCGATTCTTTTAGCCAGTCTGATTAACTACACGCTCAAAACTCGGAGCAATAGAATCTTCTGGATAAGTTTCACTATTTTCATGAGTCAACCAGCGATCTGGGCTTGCAGTCTGCGGGGATATCCCGACTGTATTGCTTTCGCCTTCTTGCTTTTGTCTTTTCACTTTTGTCAGAAAATGCAAGAAAATCCAACACTCAAAAACTCATTAGCAACTGGAATTTTTCTTGCCCTGGCTCCGTTTTTAAGAAGACATTATGCCTACGGCGCAATTGCAGCAGCAACAAGCTTTTTTGCTGTTTTCTATCAAGACAAAAAAGATTTGCGCTTCACCATATGGCAATTGAGCAAAATTGCTTTCATTTCAGTTGTCTTTCTTTTAACAGTTGGAATTGGTTTTGTAATGAGCATATTTTCCGAGCCATTTTTAAAACTCTATGAAACTGCTTGTGTGTTCGACCCCACTGTAATTGCAGGTTACTATATTAGTGGATTCGGGCTAGTCACCTGGCTTTTGACTATTAGCGGAATTGTTCTGGCATTTAAAAGTAACTTATTCGACCATAAGAAATTGAACAGTCTAGTGGCACTGGGAATTTTAATGGTGCTCGACTGGATTTTATTTGGAAAACATCTGGCTATTCATTATCTATTGTATGCTGCACCACTAATAGTGACAGGTTGTAGCGCCCTGATTTATGTGCTCATGAACAGCACTAAGAAACTCGCTGCAGCACTATTAGTCCCGTTTTTCTTGCTCAATTTTGCCTTTGGAATTCTGCCTTATAACAATCTTCCAAAGGGGCTTACGCGCTTTGGAATGCTTACTATGCCGCTTAACGACGGCAGTTTTACGGGTCGGTTAGTCAGTGCAAATTTTGGTCCGCTTTCAAGAAACGATCAAAAAGAAATGGGACTGTTATTGAAAGAATTACTTGGCATGGGCAGAGCCTTTCAGCCGATATTCATAGTCTCTGGCAATCATATTTTATGTCCAGATATTTTGCGTAACTATCAAAGAATCAACGAACGCAACAGTGATTTTCCTAAATATATCGAACCGCCAATTTTAAACAGTCGAGACACAATCCCGCTTGGAGCCTTGCTTACATGCAACTCTGTAGTGCTTGCCCATCCATTCGTTCCTATGTACAAACCCGAACACTCAACCATTTTGAGTTGTATCCTCGATTGCTTTGACAAAAAATGGCCGATAAGCGAAGACTTTGAAAAAACTCCATTCACCGTAAAACTCGATGACGACTCTGACATCGCTATTTATAAGCGAAGACGAATTACCTCTATGGAAACAGCAGTCAAAACTCTTGTTGCTATTAAAAAATCAATCGAGCCCGATCCAATTTACGGACAGCCCGCCTGGATATCCAGCACCCAAGCCTATGAACCAACGGGTAAAGAATTACAATCGAATTTCGATGTCACAGACGGATTTCTGCTTTCATTTGACAAATACAAAGACAAAATAAGTATCGAAGGCAATGTCGATTCTCTGGGTAAATCGAACAGCACAATCACTTTGACTTTGTTAGACGAAGACGGAATTATCCTCTATCAAACCAGTCCAGTAGCTTTAGAAAACACATTTGCAATAGCTTTGCCCAAAACAGACAAAGAATACTTTATAGCAATAAAAATCTCTTCGGGTGCAAATAAGACTACATTGAGCAATCTGCGCTTGAATTAGTCTTCGCCTGCTCCAACTGGTATCAAAACCGGAACTGGACCTGGAGACGGAGCTGTTTCAATAGACTTGGTATTGCGCATCTGCAACTCAAGGCGATGTGCGAATCCGTCGTTTGCCCACTGAACCAATCCTACTTTTTGCATAGCTCTGATTACAAGCCAGCCGATATCAATTTCACCTTTTTTCATCGAATTATTGGCTGAACCTGGAACAGCGTGATGATTGTTGTGCAGCCCTTCTCCCAAGGTCAATACTGTCAGCCAGGGAACGTTGGCGCTATCATCGGTGGTGTCATAATTTTTGTAGCCGAACTGAGGCATATGCGATACAAGATTGAACCACAGCGTAATTTGCTGCATCACAAGACCTGCAAGCAACGAGCCTAAAGCTATTTTCCAGCCAAACAAGGGCAACATCGCGAATCGAAAAAGAAAGTTCAAGAATCCATTCAACAAATGACCCTTTTGCACGTCACCATTGCAATCAAGAAAGCGATAAATCGGATCGTTCACTAAATCTGGTGATACCAAATTCTTGTCGAGATATTCAGGATAATGCTTGTCGAAAATCCATCCGTAGACCGCCCTTCTCCAACCATGCAGCATGGCGTGGGGATCTTTTTCCTGGTCAGAATATTTGTGGTGGATGCGGTGCATCGAGGCCCACCAGATTGGCGACGCTTGAAAGGCTAAATAACCACAGCCTACAAAAAAATATTCCACTGCCTTATAGCAGCGAAATGAGCGGTGAGCCAAAAGTCTGTGGTAGCCAATAGTGGTCCCTAAAATACAAAAGATGAGGGACACCAGAAATGACAATATAAATTCAAGCATCCATCAACCTTAACACGCCAGCCTACTTGAAACTATCGCTGTTTTTTCCAGAAAATCTCTTTAAAAATCAAGAAGTGCTCTAGCAGTGCGTTCCAGCTTGACATTAATTAGTTGGACAGCTTATTGAAACTTATTCTCAGTTAATTCAAACCCCCGAATCTAGTTGTTCCTGAGTTTTAGCTATCCAACTCAGTTCGCGCAGAGAATCGTCAGCGGATATTCGACGAGTGCGGCTGTGGTTAAGCACCACCACAGCTCTTTGCAAATCAAGGAAACCAGAGCGCATCAAAAACTGGCACCGACAGGCGCAGTTGAGCGTAAACTCGTCTATTAATTCCGCCTGCAAAAGATTGTGACCCATCTCAGCCATAGCAACATCTTCTTTAGTAAAAACACCTGGTCTGGCATCTTGATGTACTGTTCCAGAAGCGGTCAAAAGCTGCCACAGTATTTTGCAATCGTCTTGTGAGGCCGTAGAAAGGGCAAGTTCGGTCAAGGCAGATGTAGGCGAAAAGCCTCGTTTGCTTACTTTATTCAAAATATCAACCGCTTGTGAATCTGTCAAAGTGGCGTTTATCACCATTTCTTGAAGCCGCAGGGCGATCTCCAAATCAGGTTGAGTGACAATTTTCTTTTGGATCAAAGCGCGTCCTATAGGAACCTCGTTCTCCAGTGCAAATTCAAGAGCACTCAATAAATCGGCTTCTTCGACCAGTCCGCTCCGAATGAAGAGTTCGCCTATAAGTGTGTGTGGTCGAACAGGTCCATTGTAAAAGCCCAATTCTCGAAGCGATGTCTCAAGGTCCGAGCGTCTGCGCCTGGTGGTTTTGAGCGCCTTGATTGCTTGCTCTCGGCTAACTTTGCCGTCACGAACCATAACTTGAGCAGATAGCGCGGCACTGAGCATTTCTTTGGAAATAGAACCATATAAAAGGATTATGCGACCAAGCGGAAGACCGGAATCCTGACCGTCTTTGAGAAATTTTTCCAGTTCATCGGCAGCAAGAAAACCAGCCTCATAAAGGATTTCGCCCAGACGAAAAGTCGGTTGCTTTGGCTGATTACTGCGCCCACTCTGCTCCATGGCCTGGGGAAGCGTTATATTTTGCCTGTAAACCATTGAAAGTAGAGCAATGGCATTTTCAAGATCCACTTGATTGTCACGAACCATCGACTGCAACTGAACAGCCGAATACAAAACATTCTCAGTCACTATTCCGCACATGACGAACATCTTGCCTACCGGCATGCTTGTCTGCTTGGAATATTCAATTGCTTCAAGAAGTTGCTGCGAGGTTAGAACGCCAGCGCGTATCATAAGCTCGCCCAACTTGATTGCTCTTGGATTTTCAGTCATTTAACACACCCCGGGGGTATTAATTATTTACCCCTTGATTTGAGGCTTTCATGAAGTATGAAGATTAGCAAGACAATATTTTTGGAATTACCCTAAAATTAGATGGTTGGCTTTGCCGGGGAACTTTTTTCTTAATGTCAGAAAAGAAAGCAATAATCATTGGAGCCGGTCCAGCCGGACTGACCGCAGCCTTTGAATTATTAGAGCGCACCGATGTCAAACCGGTCATAGTCGAGAAAAGTGACGTAATTGGCGGTCTTTCCAGGACGTACGAATACAAGGGCAACAAACTAGACGTTGGTCCGCACCGATTTTTTTCCAAGTCCGACCGCGTTATGGACTGGTGGACAAGCAAAATTCCGATAGCTGGTGGAGAAGAAGAGACCATCACTTATCACAATAAAACGCGTCAGGTCAAAGGGAAGGATTTAAAGCCCGAAGACAACAAAATGATTCTGCTCAAAAGACGCACTCGAATTTATTATCTTCGTAAGTTTTTCGATTATCCAATAAGTTTGAAACTCCAGACTTTCACCAATCTTGGATTGATGAAAACTATGCGTATCGGCTTCAGCTACATCAATTCGGTTTGTTTTCCGATCAAGAAAGAAAACAGCCTGGAAGATTTCATTACCAATAGATTCGGTCGCGAACTCTATCTGACCTTTTTCAAAGACTATACCGAAAAGGTCTGGGGTATCGATTGCAACAAAATCAGTGCGGCCTGGGGCGCACAACGAATAAAAGGGCTCAGCATCACTAAAGCGGTCTGGCATGCGCTCAAGAAAATTTTTGCCGGTATCGGTGATGTAAAACAAAAAGGCACTGAAACTTCTCTTGTAGAGCAATTCTTATATCCCGAACTGGGCACAGGTTCGATGTGGGAACTGGTCGCAGACAAAGTAAAAGAGCGTGGCGGACAAATCTTGCTCGACCAAGACGTAGAGTCAATCAAAATTGATGATGCCACCAAACAAGTTACAGCAGTCGAAGTAAAAAACGCAAAAACTGGCGAGATCACAACTTTGAAAGGCGACTATTTCTTTTCTTCAATGCCTGTGCGCGAACTTATAAGCAAATTTGATACTAAAGTTCCTGCCAGTGTTAAAGAAGTAAGCGATGGACTTGTGTATCGCGACTTTATCGAAGTCGGGCTGCTGGTCAAGAAACTTGCTATTACAGACGAATTATCGAGTGGTCGTTTTATCATCGCTGACAACTGGATTTATGTACAAGAGAGCGACGTACTTATTGGTCGTCTGCAAATTTATAATAACTGGGGTCGTCACATGGTGGCAGATCCAGACAATACAGTTTGGCTTGGACTCGAATATTTTTGCAACGAAACAGACGATATCTGGACATGGTCAGACGATAAATTGAAAGAACTCGGCGCCATGGAACTCGATAAAATCGGCATTATCAATAAAGCAGATGTACTCGATGCCATGGTCATTCGTATGCCCAAAACTTATCCTGGTTATTTTGGAACTTACGACAGATTCCAGGAAATCCAAGATTATGTAAGCACATACGACAACCTATTTCTGGTCGGTCGAAACGGTATGCACAAATACAATAATCAAGACCACTCAATGCTTACGGCGATGGTGTGCGTCGATAACATTGCAAGTGGTATCAAAACCAAAGAAAATATCTGGGACGTCAACACCGAAATGGAATACCACGAAGAAAAGAACTCTTGATTTTGAATAAGTTCATTTCAGTTTGCCTTATTCTTGCATCTTCCTGGTTATGTGTAATTTATGGCATCGGCTGGTTTAAGGCGCTTGAAGCTCCGCTTGCTATCGAGTACGAAGGACCATGTTTGTGGGCGGCCTACAATCTGTCACTCGGTAATAACATTTATCCCCTCGAGAATTTGACTCACGAACCTTTCATAGCTGTAATTTACGCTCCCGTTTATTTCATACTAGCCACGCCGTTTCAAAAGCTTTTTGGAATGAACTTATGGAGTTTGCGCGCAATCAGCATGGCAAGCTTTATTTTTACAGTCTATTTTCTTTGGAAATTATTTCAAAGAAGCAGCGGTTCAAAATTAGCAGCCAGCCTTGGGGCTCTCAGTTTTGCAAGCTACGTTTCAATCTGGAGCTGGTCTCTAAAAGCACGCGTTGATATGGTAAGTCTTGCATTTTCAGCATGGGCACTTGATTCCTTTCATGCAAAATCCAGCAAAGAGAGAGCCAGCATCAAAGACGCACTAAAAGATTATGCTCCATCGATAATCGCTGCAGTACTCGCCACCTTCTCAAAACAACCATCCATCATAATTCCGATCTGCCTGACTCTTTTTTTACTATTCAAACGCAGATTCAAAGATGCTATTGCATATGGTGGCGGCTTTCTTTTGCTGAGCTTAATCTTTTTTGCAATTATCCAATCCATGACCCAAGGTGGATTCAGCGCCCAAATTCAGTTTGCATCGCATTTTCCGTTTACTGTTTTCGACATGCTCAAGCACTTGAACTGGATCATTTTCGAATGGCCCAAAATGATCTTCGCTCTAATTGTGCTCTTACCGCTTTTAATTATAAAAAAACAAAGAAGCGAAGCGCTTATTCCTTCGATATTATTTCTAGTTAGCGGTGCAATCACGGTCTATACGCTGGGAACAAAATATCCCAATGCTAATCACGCTTTTTTATTTTTTGTTTTTTGCTCCTGGCTTACAGCATTGATATGCACACGAGCTGCATGGCTTGGTTTTATTGTGATTCCAATTTGTCTTCTAAGCACTTATATTGCAAATTCGATGCTTGAGCCTCTTGAGACTAATATCAAGAAAATGCCAGAATCTACCGCACTCTTGAATGATCTCAAACCTTCTTTGGCCGGCAAACTGATTTTAGTCGAAGATCCGGTGATTGCAATGAAGCTTGACGCAAAACCATATTTTGTCGACATAGCCACATTTTTTCAGGTTCTGCATCGCAACAATTCAAAAATGATGGCAACCGATTTGATAGCGAATGCAACTGCAAGAAAATTTGCTGCCATCGTAATTAACAAAAAAGACGCGGATATGCTCGAAAGCGATCCATATTTCTGGCCACCTGAAGCGGTTAGATTGCTTAGACAACATTATTATAAACGCGCAGAATTAGTGGCAAATGGCGAAATACACGTTTTGTATCTGCCCAAATTTTAAGTTCAGTTTTTAAGAATCAATTTGAGATCGTCTCTAAATGAGGGATATGAGACTGCAATACAGTCTAGATTGTCTATCTCGACTTCATTATCGAAAAGTAAATTTGCAATTAATCCGGTCATTGCAAGCCTGTGATCCCCGGCTGTTTTCCACAGTGATCCGCCAGGCACCCTCATACATCCTTCAATTTCAAAATTGTCACCTTTTGAACTTATTGAAACACCTGCATTTCTAAAGTTTTCCACAAGCAAAGACAATCTATCGCTTTCTTTATATCGCAATTCTGATGCACCATGGACAGTAAACTTTCCCTTGCAAAATGCGCCAGCCAGAGCAAGTATTGGTAGTTCATCAATACCTGACGCCAGTTCACGCTGATTTATTTTCACACCACTAAGCGTATTAACGTAACTGACATTTACTGTAGCGACCAATTCTTGATTGAGCAAACGTTTATTTGTAATCTCAATTACCGCACCCATTTTAGTCAACACATCAAGAACAAGAGATCTCCCTGAATCTACACCAAGATTATCGATAGAGATAATCGAGCCGGGTAAAAGTGCAGCTGCCACAATGAAAAATGCAGCCGAAGAAATATCGCCTGGAACCACGATTTCAAAAGGCGCAATCGGACTGCTCAAACCATAAATCCCTAATTGCAGAGGACTGTTTGAACGCAAAGGAATATCTAGATGCTTTAACATATTGCTTGTATGGTTGCGCACCTTATTTGGTACCACAACCGATGTTTCTCCATTTGCTTGCAATCCGGCAAGAATTATTGCCGTTTGCACCTGCGCCGAAGCATACTCAAGTTCAAAAAATTGGCCTTCTAGCGAGTTTCCATGCACGGTTACTGGTGCGTGGTTATGATTAGTCAACTCAAATTCCGCACCCATTAGTCTGAGTGGTTCGCTAACTCTTTTTAGAGGACGCTTTTTGAGCGATTCATCACCTGTTAAAGTGGCAGAAAATGGACGTCCGGCAAGCAGGCCCATTAAAAATCTCAATGTAGTTCCACTGTTTCCTGCATCCAGTACTCCAGGAGGCTTTTTGAGTGAATCGATACCGCCGCAGGTCAAGATGATATCGCCGTTGTCATCGGTAAATTCAAGTCCAAGCTGACTGAGACATTTTCTAGTATTGATACAATCAAGAGCTGGGCTTGGATTAATGATACGACTTCGCCCATGGCTGAAAGCACCGAAAAAACAGGCACGGTGCGTTATGGACTTATCGCCCGGAACTCTTAAATTTTTAGCTTGTAGGCTTGGCATCGCTTCATATTGTAAGATATACAGCGATGTTGCGTTTTTTAACTGCCGGCGAATCCCATGGACCCAGTCTCACTGCGATACTGGAAGGATTTCCAAGCGGTCTTAAAATTAATTCGGACCGACTGAATGGCGAATTGAAGGCAAGACAAAGTGGTTATGGAAGAAATTCGCGTCAAAAAATCGAGAACGACAAAGTAAGTTTTTCAGGCGGTATCAGAGGCGGTATCACAACTGGTGGACCTATCTGTATACATATTGAAAATAAAGATTTCGAAAACTGGCGTGAGGTCATGACTATAGAAGGCGAAATCAATACACCGAAGGAAAAAATCGTCGATACTTTTCGCCCAGGTCACGCAGATTTAGCTGGAACATTGAAATATGGGCACAAAGACGTTCGCGAAGTAATAGAACGAGCAAGTGCGCGTGAAACTGCCGCCAGAGTGGCTATTGGAGCTCTATGCCAACAGCTCTTAGAATACTTTGAAATCAAATTTGCAGCTCACGTCATCCAAGTTGGACAAGTGAAAGCACCTTCTCAAGCTGACTTTGATGACATTGATAAATTGAACAGCCTTGCTCTTCAATCAGAAATTTTTTGTGCCTGCAAAGACTCTTCAAAAAAAATGCTCGAGTCGATTAAAACAACTTGGAGCGAAGGTGACAGCCTGGGCGGCGCTATAGAAATTCTAGTCGACAATTTGCCTGTTGGTCTTGGCTCTTATGCGCAATGGGACCGACGCATAGACGGCCAACTGGCGCAGGCTTTGATGTCGATTCATGCAATCAAAGCAATTGAAATTGGCGACGGATTCGATGCCAGCGGCAAGCCTGGTTCACAAGTTCACGATGCAATTTACGAGTCAAAAGATACCGCTAAAGACCAGCTTCCGTTCTCCCGCATAACAAATCGCGCTGGCGGAATAGAAGGTGGAATGACTAATGGCTCAAGATTAGTTCTTAGAGCTTATATGAAGCCTATCCCGACCCTTGCAAAGGGATTAGACTCTATTTCATTTCCAGAATTTAAATCTAAAAAAGCACGTTATGAGCGCTCTGATGTGTGCGCTATCAGCGCCTGCGCAATCGTAGCCAAGAGCATGACTGCCTTTGTACTGGCTCGCTCCTTGCTTGAAAAATTTGGCGGTGACTCCATCGAGCAGATATCTAGGGCATATCTCAAATTCAACTTATCGGACGCTTGAGATTTTTATGTAGCGCAGGATAGAAGCATGTAGATGACGGGGAATGATCCTCTCAGTTTATGTTAGGGAGATAGAAACGATATGCGCCACAAAGCTCGCCACAAAGGTCCGGTCATCACAATGCTCTGGAATACGGCGCTTGAGGTCAAGACTCGCGTAGCTGTAGGAGCTGGAGCCCGAGCGAAGCTTTCCGGAACACTCGCACAGATTGGTGCGGGAAAACATGTCCTGGTGCTCTGTCAGCACTCAGCCGCGGTGCATTGGTTGCGCGATGTGCTTTCGCAACTTCCTTCAGAAGATTATCAAGTTACAACACTCGAAGTTCCAGATGGTGATGTTTGTAAATCAACTGACTGGCTCATTCGCATCTGGGACCACTTGCAAGAGCGCGGATTCAGCCGCAACGACTCGATTGTCGCTCTTGGTGGCGGTTCTGTTTCAGACCTGGCGGGCTTTGCTGCGGCAACTTACATGCGTGGCTTGAACTTAGTTGTAGTTCCCACATCTCTCCTTGCGCAGGTCGACGCCAGTATCGGCGGCAAAAACGCTATCAATTTGCCTCAAGGTAAGAATCTGGCTGGAACATTTTATTTTCCCAAAGCAGTTTTAGCTGACCAGGAATTACTCGCTACAGTGCCCAAGGCTCAGCTAATGTGCGGCGTTGCCGAGATTTTGAAATATGCTTTGATCGAAGAGACTGTTGCTAAGCACACAGACTACGAAAAGGGACCAAAACCGATCATTGAAATTCTTGAAAATGTAGTGAACGAGGGCTTCGATGTAGACGACCCCCAGGTTGCAGGCTTAATCACGAGCTGTATCAAAATGAAACTATTTGTGGTGGCACGAGATCCTAAAGATGCTAACCTTCGAAGAGTTTTGAATCTTGGACACACACTTGGACACGCGCTGGAAACTGTGGGCGAATTTAAAATGAGTCATGGCGAAGCGGTTGGCGTAGGAATCGTTCACGCAGCCAAACTGGCAGTGGCACAAAAACGATTGCCCAAAGCAGAGCTCGAGCGCATCAAAGATATTTTGTTCAAAGCAGAATTGCCGATAGAAATCCCAAGTAAAACCTCAAAAGAAAAGCTTGTAGCAAGCATGGAAATGGACAAAAAGCGCCATGGCGACAAAATCAAGCTCATTCTTCCTGACAAAAAACTTGGCACCGTAGACTACGATGTTACATTAGCAATTTCGGATCTTGGCAAATTGGTCTAACTCTTTGAGCCCTGGCAAAGAATATCAAACTATCGTTATTGGACTTGGTGCCATGGGTAGTTCTACTGTCTATCAGCTCTCTAAACGAGGGGTTAAGACTTTAGCCATAGACCAATTTTCACCACCGCACACTCTTGGCTCCACCCATGGTGACACGAGAATCACACGCAAAGGTATCGGCGAAGGCGTGCAATATACACCGCTTTCTTTGCGTTCTTACGAAATTATCGAGGCCATGGAAAAAGAAACGAACTCGGATTTATTGCAAAAAACGGGTGGGCTAATAATATGCAGCTCGCCTGATAGCATGGCAAGACACACCGAGGCCTTTTTTCGAAATACTGTAGATGCTGCAAAAAAATACTCTATCAAACACGATATTTTGAGTGCTCAAGATATCAGAAAACGCTTTGGGCAATTCAATGTTTCACAAGACGAAATTGGATACTACGAGTATGACGCTGGCATCATGCGCCCCGAGCGCATTGTCGAGCAACATTTGCAGCTGGCGCGAGCAAATGGTGCCCAAATCCACACTGATGAAAAATTGCTCGATTTTAGTGAAACTACATCCGGTATCACGGTAAGAACGGATAAAGACACATACCATTGCCAAGACCTGGTTTTGTCTGTCGGTCCATGGCTGAATCAAATTGTTTCAAAAATTTCTTTCGATGCAATTTTCAAGGTTTATCGCCAGGTTCTTTATTGGTTCGACATAAAAGACCATTACAAAGACTTTTCTGCACCTCAATTTCCTATTTTTATTTGGGAATTGAAATCAGACAAAAATGGAATGTACGGATTTCCAGCTGTAGATGGACCAGATGGAGGTTTCAAACTCGCTTTCGAACAATATGACGATTCTTGCACCGCTTCAAACGTAAATCGCGAAGTGAGTCCAAGTGAGACTGAGTCGATGTTCCAAAATTATGTGGCGCCCCATTTTCCTGGAGCAAAAAACAAATGCGTCAGGTCAGCTATTTGTCTTTACACAGTCACCCCTGATGGTGCATTCGTAATAGACCGACTACCTGGACACAAAAATGTCATTCTATGCTCGCCATGCTCTGGACACGGCTTCAAACATTCTCCAGCTATCGGCGAGTGCATCGCGGACCTTGTATCGACCGGAAATTCAAAAATAGACTTAACTTCGTTTAAGCTCGACCGGTTTTAGTCTACCTATTTATTGCTGCCTTCATCAGTTGAATCAGCTTTAAATGGCTCGAAATAGGCTTTTCGACCGCCAAAAATAAAGGTAGCTGCCGCAAGCCAGCCTAATACAATGAGTACGAACACTTGCCAAGTAGTGCCTTCAGGTTGCATTTGATTATTTTCTCCGCATCGACTTTCTCTATTGTATATGGACATTATAATCTTTTGAAACAGTCCTTTGCAGCTAGTTAATCCAGGCTATTACCGGCACGCCGGTTACGTCGAAACGACAGTCGTAACTTTGAGGTTTTCAAGGTAATGGCTACCTCGGAAGATCTGTTATAAGATCTCTGAATCATCAAGCTGAATACTCACTCCGGTCATAAGGGGAAATTCAATGAAGTCTCTCGGGCGTAATGCAAAAGCTTACTTACCGCTCTCTCTAATAATCGCCTTAATAGGTATCCAACCAGCAGCACTTGCCGGGTCGGCTTTGGACCCCTATGCTCACATCCAGGCACCTGAATCACCGGCAAAGAAAAAACAGACCTCTGTTCCTGCCGTAGATAACGTAGTCACACCATCTACATACGTCACCATGCCCATGGGCGGAGACCCAAGCCTTTTGCCGCAGCAAAAGAAACCTGGCATGTTTAGCGGGCTGAAAAATCCTGTAGCTGCAATACCTAATCCTTTTAAGGGTGGCGGCGACAAAAAGCCAAAAGCGCCAAGCTATCAAACAACTGTTGCAACTGACCCAGCTCCGGCTCATAAACCAGCCAATCCCGGGTTGATGAAAAGAAGCGCTTCAATGATTTCAAGCGGATTCAAAGCAACTGGCAAAATGGCAAGCGCCTCCACAAGCTTGATTCCAGGCACTGGCAAAGGCAAGAAACAAGCTCCCAAACATGACATTGCCAATGCTCCTTCAGGCTCGTTGAACGAAATGTATGTCAACAAAGCCAAGTCGAACATGGCTAAGGCAAAAGAAAGCGAAAAAGAGCAAAAAGTTGCCAACACAAAATTGCCTTCCAGCAGCAAAGAACTCCTGGCTGGTCAAACACCTGAACCACAAAAGGTCGCTTCTAAGAAGAGCTTACTTCCCTCGGTTTCAGTTCCATTCATGAAGAAGAAACCAAAACAAGCCGAAACTAGCGTAGCGGATTCAAGCACTGGCAGCGGCTTCTATCAAGGAGCAATGGATAAAAAATCTGGCAACGATCTCAAACCAAGCCAGGAGTTAGCCACCACCAGCAGTGCTAAAGAAGCTCCGGTAGTTGCAAGCTCGCATCCAGCACCAGCAAAGAAAAAGGGTCTCATCCCTGGCATGCCCAAATTGAAAGCTCCTCAACTGGCGAGCATTCCTTTCATGGGCGGCAAAAAGAAAGAAGAGCCCAAAGCGGCTCCCGCTCAAATTTCACAGCAGCACCAGATTCCGGTATCACCTGCTGCAGTTTCAAAACCAAGCGTAGCTGAGAAAACTCCATACGACCCGACCGACCCATATCCAGATGTAAAACCTACTGCAATCGCTCAGCACCCCGGTTCAGCTCCAGCGAAAAAAGGTGGCTTGCTCAAAATGCCTTCGGTCAAAATGCCTAAAATTGGCATTCCTGGTCTAGGTGGAAAGAAAGCCCCGCAACAACAAAAGCGCGAAGAAGTACTCTAACTCTTACAGAAAAGAGTTTCGGTTCTCTCAATTGCAAACAAATAAAAGAAGGAGCGGCATAATCGCCGCTCCTTTTTTGCAGTCTATTTTGAAAGCAACCTTATTATGTAACGCAAGCCAATGTATTTGATTTGGTCTTTGCGCTCTTCATCTTGGTCTTGTTCAACTCGCGATTTCTGTCCGTAGCCAAAATGGACACGGCTCTTCCCATGCTGCGCGGAAATTCGCGACCACGTTGAAGAACTTGGTGTTCATAGCTTCCGGGTTGGAAGTTATCGCAGAAGAACTTGATAGCAGCATCCACGTCAAAATCCTTGCAAGAGAAGATGTCTAGTGTGACAAATCCCTTTTCTGGAAATGTGTGGATATTGATATGGGATTCCGCAATCAAAACGATTCCGCTTACTCCCCAGTCCTCTGGAACAGCGCCATTGTACGTAAAAACGTATGGTGGCATAATTTTGGTCATTTCGAGCTTTGGTG
>CAZFKB010000021.1:0-36484 GCA_964519785.1 uncultured Candidatus Obscuribacterales bacterium
AATTAATAAAGCTCAGAACGCTTTGTTTACAGGCATCTTGAAAATTTAATCAAACCGGCATGGGAATTCCACGAATTGTCCAAGAATAGAGCTGCACTTATTATTCGATAACCTCCAACAAGAGCTTTTCTATGCAATTTCCATTACTAAAATCAAAAGCGGCTGTATCGGTTGCACCTCAACCCAAAGTAGAAGGGCTGGTTTTTAAATTTTCACTTGCAGATTTAAAAATCGACTTGCAAGCCCTTGCCCAGAGTGTTTTGAGTTCATTCAAAAAGCTTCCAGACGACTTTGAATTGCACCGCAATCAACAGTTGGCATTTCTTGAAGCGGCGCTGGAAATGCAATTCAGCGAACGCGAGCGCTCACGTTATTTAGTGCAAGGACAATCGGCCGCAGTTCAAGCAGCAATTTCAAGATTGAATAACGCTCAATTAAAAGAATATTCTGCGCTGGGTCCTGTGCGCTTTAGACGATTAGCACGTTATATGGCAACTTCACACGCTGGCAAAGCAGCTATCGGCAGATTACCGGTCAACTCTTTCGACCCTAACGCTTTGGGAAAACATGGCAGCCAGGACTTCATTGGCATTAGCGAAGTAGACGACATGGTTGCCACCAATCCAGCCATATTAGATATAGTCAAATATTTTTGCGACAAGATTTTTTCTGAAAATCCACAGGCTAAAAGAATCGATGTAGCAATGCACCAGATGCATATAATTGCTTTGCAAGAACGACCTTTCTTAACTCCAGAAGGCATTCATCAAAAGGGTTGCGACTACACTATTCCCGAACTGATCATCGGCAATATCAATCTGCAAACTTCCAATAGCACCATATACGATTGCATGAACAATATTCTGGTTTATGCAAATCTCAACGAAGGCGAAGGAATCTTTCACGACGATCATGAATACTGGCACGGTAATTCAGCTATTCATCCGGCACAAGGATCTTTGCAAGGACACAGACTGTCTTTTGGTTTCGATTTTTATATTAGCTAAATTCAATTTTGAACTGGCGTTTCGCCCAAAATCTCTACTTCTTTTCGACAAAATATTCTATGCATTTCCTTAAAGCGTACAAAATCTTTTTGACTCAGTTTAGGACAATCCACACAATAGACTTTGGTTAGAGTTGCAATACGAGCACATTTCAAAAATTGCTCAGGTGTGGTTTTAGAACCGTTTAAATCTAATTCGATAATTTTTGATTTGGATAAAGCATCATAAAGTTGATCAGCCAAAGGCAACGAACCAGACAAATCTAGCAATTGCAAAGCCGGTAGCCGCGACAGAATAGCGTAATCGCCTGGTTTGCATTTAATAGAAGCGAGAGAAAGAGCCTTTAGCTGATTCATTGAAACCAATATCTCAAGTCCTTCCTTATCGAACTTACATCCGCGCAAACCAAGCTGGATCAAGGGTAAAGTTTTGATTGCTCGCAAAGCGTCTGCGCTGCAACCTTTGTCTATATTAAGTTGTCTGAGCGCTCTAACTTTTTCAAGTCCAACACCAAAATTTTTGTCTATGCCAGGACAACTAGTCACTTCCAACTCATTCAAATGCTTCAACTTGGCGAGTTCAGTGACCAGATTATTGTCTACTCTAGCTTTTTGAATCTTCAAAACTTTCAAATTTTTCAAAGGCTCGAGATAACCAATTCCTTTGTTGGAAACTTTTTTGGATTGCACTAAAAAAAATCGGATCGATTGACATTTGGCGACTTCTTTTAAGGCCTCGTCTCCAAGCGAATTACTCTCGATACAAAAAGAAGTGAGTTCAGGCAGAACTGTCAGATACTTCATTTGGCTATCTTCCAGATTTTCGCCGCACACCTCAAAATGTTTTATTGGAGCACCGCTCAAATATTTGATTCCGCTTCCAGTCAAATCTTTGCTTTCAAGGCGAAGATTTACCAACTGGTCTTTTTTGAGGTCTTTAAGGTCTTCATCTTTTATGTACGCCCCCACTGCACGATAAGACTTCGAGTCTAATGGGATCATTGAGAAACGATCATCGCCTTGATAAAGCGCCTCGTCAGATTTAAGTGTATTCTCGCTTCCCTCACTTTTGATTTTTGGCGAAGTCACAACAGGTGCGGTCTGGAGATATTTAGCGCCAGCATATGAGAGATAGACTGTCGTACCTAATAAAATAAGCGTGCTTAAAAACAAAGCAGTACGATTTGAAAAGCGCGACAAAAAATTTTGTTTTTTCACCCCTAAAACGACTGCATCCTCAGGCTTCATTTGTGGACTTTCGCTATGCCTCACAAGCATTGCTTCTAAAATCTTTTCCAATCGAAGTCTGATTTCTTGAGTTGAAGAAGGCCTGCTTGACGGATCCTTTTTCAAACACTCAAGTACAAGATCACAAAGCTCTGGACAGGCAATTTCAGTAGACAATGGCTCTGGTTCTTTATTTTTGTGCATCTGCAAAGTATCGAGAACAGAATCGCCTTCAAAAGGGGGATGCCCGCTCAAAGTCTCATACATCAAGCATCCAAAACTATAAATGTCAGAAAGAGCATTAACGTCTTTAATTTCGATTTGCTCTGGACTCATATAGGCTGGACTGCCTATAACTGCTCCAGCTGTGGTTAATCGTTGGTCTGATTCAATACTTGCAATTCCAAAATCAAGAATTTTCGCAACAGGTGGATTTTTTTTGTCGCGTGCATCTTTCATCAAAACTATGTTCGATGGCTTTAAATCGCGATGGACAATCCCGTTTTTATGAGCATATCCAAGTCCGTCACAAATTTGCATGAATATAGCAATAGCTTCTTTCATAGGCAGTCCGCCATTCTTAGCGACAGCAGAATGCAAATTTTCTCCAGGCAAATATTCCATCACCATATAAGTGAGGTCATCAGATGTCAGTCCAAAATCAAAAACTTTAGCGATATTTTTGTGCTTTAATTTTCCAACTGCCACAGCCTCGCGCTGCAAACGTGCAGCTGCAACCCCTCCTTCATCTTGTTTCATCACTTTGATTGCAACAAAAACATCTAGTACTTTGTCACGTGCTTTGTATACCGAGCCGGCTCCACCTTCTCCGATCAATTCTATTACTGTATAGCGCTCACCAAGCGATTCTTGCAATGACATATTAATGACGGAACATTGCCCCGCAGTCAGGACAATCGTGTCTTGGATCTAAGCCTCGAATAATTTCGAATTCACCGCTGAATCCATCGAATTTGAGCATTTCATTTCCCTGACTGACACCAAGACGGGTCAAAACTTTTATTGCCTCAAGTGCCATAAGTGAGCCAATCATACCGTGAACAGGCAACAATTCTGGTTTTTGTCCCGGAAATTTGCGAGGGGTGTGAGGAAAATCGTCTATGCCAATAACTGGAAAAGTACAACGCAAACAGGCAGATTTTCCAGGAATCATAGAAAAAATTTGATAACGCAAACCTTCACCACCACAGTGAATCATCGGTATCTGACTGCGCATACAAAAATCGCTCAATGAAAGTTTTTCTTGCCAGTCGTTGCAAGTTTCTAACACGAGATCTGAGCTTGCCACCATTCGCTCGAGCGATTCACGATTGGCACTTGTGGCAAGAGTTATATCAACGTCAGGATTTTGCTCCAGGTCTTCTGGATTGAAATTGATATTGCTCACTTTATCCGGACAAACAGTGATTTTGCCAGCGCCCATTTTAATTAGCTGGTTAACAGCCACACGTGAAGCTGGGTATCCAGCCAAAACCAGAACAGAACTCGAAAGCAGATCGCGCTGTTTTTTTTGATTCATACCGGCAATGGCTAATTGACCGGCATAACGTCTTTTCTGGTCGTCACTTAATTCAGCTATTTTAGAGCGTCCTTGATAGTTTTCTTACTGGTTTCAACTATTCTACACTGCCCTTAAAGGACCAAAAACCCTCCTTGCGGAAGGTCTCTGGCTGGCGTTGGCGGGAAAGTCCCTATATTTTCTTAGCTGATTAGCTGAAGAGGTTGGCGTCGCGGGCAGATGCAACGAGCCAGTTGATACAACCAGGTGTTGCCAAACCACCGGTGACACCAGCTGCTCCGAAGAGCACTTTCTTCATGGCGTCCTGGGTGCCTGCAGCCATGTGCATGAAGCCCATGATCATGGTAGGTCCACCCCAGGCAATACCGAGGATTTCCATACCGTTTGCGATGATGTTGAGCAATGCTTCCAAGTTAGCCAAGTTGTTGACACGTACTGTACCTGCGGTGTTAACACCCATTACAGCAGTGGCGTCACCGCCTTGGGGTCCGATTGTACCGTTGGTGGCACCCTGTAGCATAGGAGCTTGACCATCGGTGTACTGTTGGGTTTGGCTACCAGTGATTTGCTGGTTGGAGTTGGTTTGAAGACCTGTGTCAGATGACATGCTCGAGAATGCATCTTGTGCGAAAGCTGGAGCAGAGAGTCCAAGGGCAATTGCGGTAACCAATGTGATGCGCGAAATGACTGTAGTAATACGCATAATTCTCTTCCTCCAGAAGGGGGGTTGGTGGTTTGTTTAAATGATTTAGTAAGGTGTTTTAAAAGTGCCAAGTGGCGTTTCGAACTGATTGCAATAGATTAAGTGCAATTCAGGTGGAAGTCAAGCGTTAAAATGTATTCCAGAATACATTTTTTCAATTTTTGAAAGTTCCAGCCAATATATAGACAAAGATTTGCCGAAATTCCTTATCGCTCTTGCATTGCAAGTAAAAAAGCCTGCCAACCTGGAGTACTCAAAACAGACCGACTAAGAAGGTGTTGGTTGACGATTTCATTTGCTTGTTGCCTAGCCTTTCTTTCAATTTCTATTCCAGCCGGCGATTCTTGACTCACTTTCAAAGTCTGTTTCAATTGAACCAGAGCAGCATCAAATTCTGCGGGGGTTTGAGCACTCGAAATTTTCTCGAGCATATTGGAAATATGATTGCCGCCTACCTCTCGATCAATTTGTTCAGCTTCAGGACGCAGGCTAGAAGCGAAATCTGCTCGAGAATCGAAATTAGCAAATTTGGTTGAATCAGCCGCTAAAGCTATCATGCCAAACGGAGATAACTCAGTAGTAAGATTTTCAAGCGCATAGGTGGCAGAGCCAGGAAGTAATAACGATAATCCCGACATGCGATCATACTGTTTATAGTTTTCACCGTGATATCCGGCAATTGCATCGCGTTGAGCCGCTTTCGCTTCTGCGACAGCTGCTATCAAAGCTTCATTCACCACTCCAAATTTTCCGGACTTTATCGATTCATCAAGCTTGTCCAGGAAAAGACCAAGATCTCTTCGCTCTGGTTTTATAGTGCCATTCGCACGAGTTCCTATACTGCCAAACGAAGGCAATTGATCGATCAGCTTCAACATTTCGCTTCGATACGCAGGATTTTGTATCAAAGTACTAAGCGAGGTACCAAGACCTTCTACGCTTTTTGTCAGGCGCTCCATTTTGCTTGTATCGACATGTGCCAACGTTTCAGTTCCAGAGGCATCGGCAACTAAATTGCCGGCATCATCGTTTGCGCCTTGTTGCGCAAGTTGAATTGAACGTTGGGCAAAATCATGCGGACTCATTGTTGGATTAGCAAGCAACTCTGTGAGTGTACGAGAAATATTTTGTCCGTCCACATCGAACCCAAACGAATGTTCTAATTCGCTTGATGCCACCATATGTCTTGCGACCCCAGACATGAAAGCAGCCACATCAAGATTGCCCATAGAGCACGAGTCGAAGTTGAGCAAATCAAGCGAATCTCGTCCGTTTGCTTTCAAAGTTCTGGAAAGTGATTCTTTTAGTTGCTCAAGAGGAAGCTTTCCGGTATCTCCATAAATGCCCGATTCTGCAGTACCATGAGATTGAATAACCAAACCAAGATGCCCATCGCCAGCCCTTCGACTTGCTCTACCCAGCAAACTTTCAAGATCAGCTTGAGGCGATTGACTTTGACGCTGTTCGACAAGTGTGACCTTGCCACCTTCAATTCGATAAGTTGAGACTGTAGGCGTTTTGTCATCCTTTGACTGCATGGCATCAACAGACTGAACATAAAGGGTCACAGGAGAGTTTTCAGTCAACTTAGCCAGACGCAGAATTTCTTCTGATTTGCGCGCAGCCCCAGTATTTACTTGCCGACCATCGGCTTCTAGTGTGCCTGAAGATGTTAGCTGAATCGCCATAGTCCAGGTTCGAGGCTTATTCGGTTGGTCTGATTCAGTTAGGTTGACAGTTTCACGCAAAAGCTGACTATCGCCTTCGCGCACTTGAGGCTTTGTTTCGCTTGCAAAAAGTTGAGCGAATTCAATATATGGTGGCTCAGGACTGACCGTTTTGGGTGCAACCGGTTGATCCCAAAAGGCCCGTAGACCTTCCTGAGTAAGACGATTAACACCGTCTTCCCCTGTATTGTCACCACCAGTGACAATTTCAGCAGTATTTTCTCTTGAGTCTAGTTGAACAGCCAATTCTTTTTCGCGACGATCTTATAGACAGTCGAAATCAAAAGCGATTGTCAGTCTTTGTCCGGTCTTATCCGCTTCAGATGCTGTAAGCGGCGTGATGCCATGCCACAAAGCTTTGTCGTCTACTAGCAGACCCTGAGCTTCGGTCAATCGTGCTTCGACCATCATGCGCCCTTCTGTGTCATAGACAGTATTTATTGGTATTACCACATTGCTCAATATGAGAGGAATGCCTGTAATGACATAATCAGAGCCATCCTGATGGATTTTTTCAGGTATCACAAAAGGCTTGTCTGGATAGCAATATGTATTGACTATGTGAAATGTGACCATGAGTTTTTGACATTCAGGTCTGCGTTTGAAAATCTTTTCGGCTGCCCAACGCATTATTTTGAGTGTGCTTTTGTGCATTGCAATACTGTCATCTAACTCTCTGAAACTGCGCGGCAGACAGAGCAAATGATTTTGACAGTGCGAATTCTTGCGCGAATCTCTAGAAGAAATTCGATTCACAAATAAAGAGTTGGAGTCTATGACATACTGAGCTATTGTTCGTGTACGCGATGCTTTTATTTGACTGTATTCAGCTGCTTGTTCTTCATCTAAGAATGAACACAAACGCTCGACCAGTTGCGACTTGCCAGTTGTGTAATATTCTTCTTGTGGCTGATCTGGAATAATAATTCCCATAGCACTTTGCAAAAATGCCATTTGCTGGCGACGCAAAAAGTATAAGTCTTCCTCCATGTCCCAGCTGTTTGACCAGACTTCGCCACGATAAGATTCAAAATCAATTCCCAGATTAACCAGATCGAATGCGCGAATAAGCGGCTTTTCCCTGGTCGACTGCTGTAAGGAAGAGTGTACGGCTTCTTTTATAGGTGTAGATGTATGCATTGGCTCAGTCTCAAATCAACGAGTTATAGAAGTCTTTTGATTAGAAACGAGATCAATGTTTTTCTAAGATAATTCAACTTTGCAATTAAATCAATCAGTTAATTCTTTAATACTTGGAATTACACAAGCAACCAGATCAGCCAGGGCTGCCAAATTGCTTTTATGCACATCAGAAGCTTTCAAAACCTGACCATCAATTGCCGGCAAATCACGGGTGGTACAAGCAGATGCTACGACAGTGGCAGCATAACCGAGATCGGCTGCACTTCGCGTTGTAGCGTTGATACACATATGGGTCATAAAACCACCAATCACCAAATTGTTTTTCTTTTGTTCTTTCAATAGTTTGTCTAAATCGGTTTGGACGAAACTACTGGGAGAGTGTTTGACTATTACTTGCTCTTTTTCTAAAGGCTTTACCGCATCGATAATCTGACTGAATTCACTATCGGGATTAAAGATTGGCGCACCTTGTGGTGCATGGTGCACTATATGAAAAACAGGGACATCCAGTTTGCGAGCACGCGCCAAAAGTTCTTTGAGCTCAACTAAAGCTTTTTCTATTTCATACAAGGGTAGACTTCCATCCAGATATTCTCTTTGCGCATCGACAATTACCAGAGCAGACTGACTAAGTCCAGCTGGCAAAGGTGTCATATGAAGCATGTCTAGAAGAGTAGAAGCTTTTTGGCTCATCGATTTGGTTCCTTATGTATTAGCTTTGTGCCAGGCCCATAAGACTAGCACAAAACAAAACCGCCCCCTGCGGGGCGGCTTTGCTGCTAGAAATCTGGGAAAATCTAGCCTTAGGCGTTGGCGTTTACTTAAGCGGGATTAGCTGAAGAGGTTGGCGTCGCGGGCAGATGCAACGAGCCAGTTGATACAACCAGGGGTAGCCAAACCACCTGTGACACCAGCGGCTCCGAAGAGTACTTTCTTCATTGCGTCTTGTGTACCAGCAGCCATGTGCATGAAGCCCATGATCATTGTGGGTCCGCCCCAAGCGATACCAAGGATTTCCATACCGTTAGCGATGATGTTGAGCAAAGCTTCCAAGTTAGCCAAGTTGTTAACACGGACAGTACCTGCGGTGTTTACACCCATAACGGCTGTAGCGTCACCACCTTGGGGTCCGATTGTACCGTTGGTGGCACCCTGCAACATAGGGGCTTGTCCGTCTGTGTATTGTTGTGTTTGGCTTCCTGTAATTTGCTGATTGGAGTTTGTTTGCAGACCTGTGTCAGACGACATGCTGGAGAAAGCGTCTTGTGCATTTGCAGGAGCTGCAGCGAAAACGCCAGCGGCGAAGGAGAGAGCTACCAAAGACATAGTAAGTTTGTGTACAAGTTTCATAAGTGAAACCTCCGGAAAATTTATAGGTAAATAGTAAGGTGGTCAGCCGGTCGCAAATGCAACCTTGGGTGTTTCAATGAATCCAATTTACTTGCCACTGACAACAAAGTCAAGCCGATTTAATCTTTTTCCAAAAAATCAGCTAAACGCCAGTATACGGCGCATTCGGTTGGGGCTGAACATCAACAATTCAAAGGTTGCAGCCGCCATTCCATCAAGACTTGTTTCACCCAATCTTTTTTCGAGCTGTTTGACCGAAGACGCCACATCCAGATAACTTACCGACGCAGCACCGCGCTGAAGACTCGAAGCTTTGGACTGCAATTTGATTAAGGCATAAATAATAGCCAAATGATGAAAGCCAGTAATCACAGATAGCTGACCAAAGCCAGCGCCAAAATAGTGCTTGCCAAATAATCTGCTGAAAAAATATCTATATATAAGACTTGAAATATCGGGGTCGTTTTGCGGAAAAGGCATTTTGGCTAACTTTTCAATCGAATAGTTGTTGCCTGGCACATCAATATTGACTGGGAAGGCACCATTCAAGACAACTTGAGCAAGAAATTTATAGAAATTGAAATCACCTTCTCCTTTTGCGAGCGACTTTACTGGAAAATAGATTTTGCGTAGGGCTTTAATCAGCTGCTTGTCCTGCCAGTTCAAAGCAGGGCTTACACTTCCTTTTGCACCAAGTCGCTCGCGTTTTCTATTGAATTCGTCTATTAATAGATCTGAGCCTGCAACAAAACGTTCTTCAAAAGTCTTGCTTGTATCACCCATACAAGCGATTAGTTTTTCGTCTAACTGCATGTATTGGTCCCAGGTCAATGGAACTCCAGTGGCAAGGGCAATGCAAGACCAATTTGGCTTATGCTCGGGATAAAGAGCTTTGAATTCAGCAAACTTACTCTCCAAATATTCGCGTTGTTCTAAAAGCGATTTGCCTGAATTATTTATTGCACCCACGCTTACAAAGCTGATGGTGGCATAAGTTCCTGTTGGAGTTTGATTGAAACTATAAGGAAAGAGCTGACAAATGGACGGTTTAAATTTAGGTCCATTAACACTATGAATATAACAAAGGTTGTCTACCAGGAAAGGACAGTGTCCATCCGCACCAGGCTTGATTGCATATGAATATGGCGTGTTCGCCATTTCGTAGTCTTTCAACTCGCGAAAAAGATTCTGATTCTTGAATTTATCGTTCTTTGCGCCCCAATCAACTTCGGTGATTCGCTCATAGTCATCCTGAGTCATGGGAATAGCCCAACCACCGCAGCACTTGCCGCAACCGGTACATTCGTAATTAATGCCTTCGGGAATTATCAGCTTTTCGCTCATTTCGGGTTCAATTTTTTGATCAGCGCTATCAGTCATTTTGGCTCACTCTTTTGATATTTTCGTCACTTAAAGACAAAAATTTTGCTGATGTACTTAATTGTGTAGCTTCTATTATTTGCTCAACCTTAAACTTGATGCTGTCAATGTCTGAGTTGTAATGGTCAGACAATGTAATATCTTTATTTGGAAGTCTAAGAACAATTCGATACTCCCAATGTCCTTCGGGTTCCTTATTCCATACACGGTCTACCGCCAGTTCTTTCACTTGGTCGAACGGACAGGTTCCACATTCTTTTTTAAATGAAGAAAACTTGGTCCAGTCAACCGCTCTTCTGCGCAGATCAAAAACGATTTTGCAATATCTGAATGTGAGAACAAGACAGATACCATAAAGAAGAGCTGCTATCTGTTGCAATATCCCAAATGGAGTTATCTTAAACAAAGCCAAAACCAGATAGCAAATAGAGGGAATCGTCATAAGTATCCACACCAGTGGGATACCGGTATAGATCAATTTATCGTCTATCCGCTTAATGGACATTTCAGTGGATTATTTTGCCCAGACAAACACGTCTGGAAGCTCCTGTACATTCGGGGACATTGTTAGGGATGCCGAAATAAGTAGTGTAAGCTAGCAGTGCAAACAAAAGGGCTTCCTTGAATTTAGTCGATATTCCAAAGTGTTCATGCGGTAAAAGCTCGACATTGCCGCCCCATTCCTTTTTCAAGAATTGCATCAGCGTTTTATTCTGACCGCCGCCGCCACCGATAATTACGGTTTGAATTTCGACTTTGCGCCTGACGAATCCCAAATAAGATCTAGCGATAGAAGTGGCAGTAAGCGCTGTGGCTGTGGCGATTGCGTCTTTTGGTTCGATTCCTCTTTCTTTTGCATCGTGCAACAAATGCTCGGCAAACTTCTGTCCGAAATCCTCTCGTCCTGTTGTTTTCGGCGGTGCCATCTGAAAATATGGATGTTTCAAAATAGATTCGAGCCAGTCTTCGTCTACTTTTCCAGAAGCTGCGATTTTTCCGTCCTCATCACACGCTTTGTCGAAAAAGACCGACGCAAAATGATCCATGATCATATTGCCAGGACCAGTATCATAAGCCATCACTGCCCGACCATCGTCATTAATGACAGTCAAATTGGCGATACCGCCAATATTCAAAACGCCAAGCGCTTTACCCATATGACCAAATAAAACTTCATCGGCAAAAGACACGAGCGGAGCGCCCTGTCCACCATAAGCAACATCGTTAGCTCGAAAATCTGATACGACAGGCACTTTACATATTGCCTGTAAAACAGCAGCATCACCCAGTTGAAGAGTACCAGATGTTCGCACGCCCCAGAATTCGGACTGGGCAGGATGGTGCCAGATTGTCTGTCCATGCGAACCTATGAGCTGGACTTCTTCGCCCAGTTTTTTTGCCTTATTCATGAGTATTTGAGCACTGTGAGCAAAAACGTGTCCTAGAGCCGTGTTAAGCAAACACATTTCATCCAGTGTCGCATGACCGCGCCCGACTAGAGCAGCAAGACGCTTTTGAAACAAGGGCTCGAAGGGAATAAGATCACTTGCCAGTGGCTGAATTTTGAGCCTGGGAAAATCGCCATTTTCTCCACCAGCAAGTGGCGAAATTTTAAAAACGGCCACGTCTACTCCGTCCATAGAGGTGCCGCTATTAAGCCCAAGTACATTTAGTGTTTTCATTACCACGTTCATATTGTACGCTAATGTTTGTCGGTCACAGATTAATCAGAAAATTCGGGGATCTAGAAATGGGCAATACGCAAGTTCGCGAACAACAAGCCAATAGCGGCGTTTCTATAGGCAGAGGCAAGACTTCAAGACGGACTTACGGATTCGACGAAATTGCGCTTGTACCGGGCGCTCGCACCGCAGACCCCGATGTTTGCGACATTAGCACTATGCTTGGAAATCATGAGCTTGCAGTTCCTATCTTGGCTTCTGCAATGGACAGCGTAGTCGACGTCGAGATGGCAGGGCTGATGGGAAGCCTTGGCGGACTTGGCGTTTTGAACTTGCAAGGTGTCCAGATAAGATACGAAGACACAGCCGAAGTGTATGGCGAGATTACAAATTGCCCGCCTGATAAATTTGTGCCTTTGATGCAAAAACTTTATTCGACACCTATCAAAGATGCTCTAATCGCCAAACGTGTTGAGGAAATAAAAGCAAAAGGCGTTCTGGCAGCAGCGAGCGTAACTCCAAACGTGGCTGAGACAATTGGTGTAGTGGCGGCAAAAGCTGGTCTCGACTATTTATTCATTCAATCGACCGTGACTGGACTGGAACACAAATCTGCAAATAACCTGACCAGTCTAGATTTGCACAAATTCTGCAAGTCGATGCATATACCCGTTATAGTCGGAAACTGTGTTAAATACGAGGTAGCACTCGCATTGCTCGAAACCGGAGTAGCAGGAATTTTAGTCGGAGTGGGACCAGGAGCTGCATGCACATCACGCGGTGTTCTAGGTATAGGCGTTCCGATGGCTACAGCCATTGCTGACTGCGCACAAGCCGCTATCGATTCCAAATCAAATGGCAAACACCCACCTCTAATCATTGCCGATGGCGGCATGGTAACTTCAGGCGATATTTGCAAAGCCATTGCCTGTGGTGCCGACGCAGTAATGATCGGCTCGCCTCTTGCAAGAGCCAAAGAAGCTCCAGGCAAGGGATATCACTGGGGAATGGCTACACCAAGCCCCGTATTGCCACGCGGTACCAGAATTAAAGTCGGAACAACCGTTTCACTCGAAGTGATATTGAACGGACCAGCTACAGTAGATGATGGAACCCAGAATTTGACCGGTGCGCTCAAAACAAGTATGGGAACTCTTGGAGCGACCAATCTAAGCGAAATGAAAGAAGTGGAAGTAATAATTGCTCCATCTATTTTGACCGAGGGCAAAGTTTATCAAACAGCCCAGCAACTGGGCATGGGTCGCAGCTAAATCCAATCGTCTTTCGTCCTGAACGTTGAAATCATAGCGCCAGCGGGCCCTGAACGGGTCGCCGGATAATTAGCTATATCTATTAACGATTAAAGACGCAAGAGGATTCAATGATGATTCAAAATAGAACTTTGAACTTGAGTGTCGCTTCTCTTTTAAGCGTCGCTTTTATTTCAGCCACGATTTGCTCAAACCAGGCAGAAGCCAGATGGTGGTGGAAAAGCCGCACCGACACTAGACAATCTAATCAACAACAAATGATCAACGATGGCGTGGTTACCGGAGAACTGACTCGCAAAGAAGCACGTAAATTGAAAAAGAAAAAACGCGAGATTGCGCGCAACGAGCGCGACATGCGCAGATCTAATGGCGGACTGAGCTATTCTGAACTGGAAAAGCTTGACAAGAAACAAGACAAACTAGACCACGAGATCTATAAACAAAGCACTGACAACGATTTTCGCTAAAAATTGAACAAACTTTGTCAGTCTCTAAAAGCGTAACCGTTAACGGTTACGCTTTTGATTCCTTATATTTGCCCGCAACAATCTTTAGACCGTTTTAAGATTTGACGGAATCATTGTGCCAGACTCGTCGTCAACTCATAAAGTACAGAATTAGAACAGAACTGGCAAAATTGATAAACTGATGAATATGAAAATAAAAAATCGAATTTTAACAACCGCATTATCTTTTGGAATAATCGCAACAAGCACTTTCGGCTTACATTTCTTACAAACCGAAGTCCGTGCAGAATCAAGTGCAGCAATATCTGCCCTAACTCCAAATAGCATTGCCGACATCGCCGAAAAAGCTGCACCAGCAGTGGTGAATATTGACGTAGCTCCATCTGTAAGTAGCGCAACCAAACTATTTGGTCACAATTTGCCCCCAAATACGCCAGTGCGAATTAACGGGCGTAATATGAAAATTCAAGACATCGAAGAATTTCTCAAAAAATTAGACAAGGGCTTGGGCACTGGTTTTGTGATTAGAGACAATGGCTATATAGTCACTAACAATCACGTGATTGCAAATGCCGGAAAAATCGAAGTATCTTTCCAGAATGGAAAAACATATGATGCACAAGTTGTTGGCTCAGACGCATTCTCCGACCTTGCAGTTTTAAAAATAGACGCCAAAAATTTAACCACTCTTGAATTTGGTAACTCAAGCAAAGTAAGACCCGGCGAATTCTCAATTGCCATCGGCAGCCCTATGGGCTTCAAGCATACTGTGACCTTTGGCATTATTTCGGCAGTCGGACGAGATGTCCACGATATCAACGGCAATATAAACTTTTTGCAGACAGATGCCGCCATCAACAGAGGCAATTCAGGCGGACCGCTAATAAATATGAAAGGCGAAGTGATTGGAGTGAACACAGCCATCATTACCAAAGGTTATGCTCAAAATATAGGCTTTGCAATTCCAGCAGACATCGCCAGAAACGTGATTGACGACTTAATCAAAGACAAAGTAGTGCATCGTCCCTGGATTGGCATTGCCATGGTTGAAGTAGACGAACAAGTAGCAGAAACACTAAATCTGCCTTCAGATACAGTTGGTGTGGCAGTGAGAGAAGTTTTCAAAGCTGGTCCTGCAGGTAAAGGCGGAGTGCTTGTAAAAGATATCATCCAAAAAATAGATGGGAAATCGGTTCGCTCTCCCAAAGAAGTGCGCGATTACATACTTTCTCGAAAAATCGAACAAAGTATCAAAATGAGTGTAATTCGAGATGGCAGACCAGTTGAGCTTTCAATTGATGTAGGTCAGTATCCGACCCAAGCTACGCCAACACCAGGCGATGGCAAATAAATCAATTTCCTTGTTGATTAGCCTGACGTAAAACAGCCATAGCCGCGCCAAAACCGTTGTCTATATTTACGACGGTTACGCCTGAAGCACAGCTGTTGAGCATAGTCATAAGCGCAGCAACGCCACCAAATGCAGTGCCGTATCCAATTGACGTAGGCACTGCAATTACTGGACAGGACAATAATCCTCCCACCACGCTTGGAAGTGCTCCGTCCATTCCAGCAACTACAATTACAGCATCGCTTTGCTTAAACTCTTCCACTCGAGCAAGCAATCTGTGGATTCCTGCTACCCCGACATCAAACACTCGCGCTACTTGAACTCCATAGTGTTCTAAAAATACTGCAGCTTCTTCTGCCACTGGAATATCTGATGTGCCCGCACTCAAAACTCCAACTCTAAAATCGAGTTTTTTGTCCGACATCGCACCAAAGCGCATTATTCCGGCTTTGCTAAAATAGTGAACCTGATCAGTGAGTTTTTTTGCTTCTTCATACTGCTCATGATTTACCCTGGTAGCAAGGACAAAAGGCACTGTTTTTAACAGATTCTGTGCTATTGCAACAATTTGCTCGGCAGTTTTTCCAGGCGCAAAAATAACTTCGCCTATACCTTGGCGCGCTGCTCTATCGTGGTCGACACAAGCAAAATCTATATTTTCAAACGAGCCAACTTTCAAATTTTCTGTCATCTTTTGCCTGCCACTATATTCATTGAGCCTTGTTTGTAGCCATTCGGATTTATTTTGACCGATTTATAACCTATATTCTCAAGTTCGCACTCTATTTGTGATACCAAATCTGGTTCCGCATCAAATCTGGACAATTCGTCTTCGCCCACTTCGACACTGGCACCATCGGGCAAGTGCCTTACTCTTACTTGCTTGAATCCAAGCGACTTTACAAAGTCTTCAGCTTTTTCAATCTGAGCCAAACTAGAAATTTCTACTCTTGTAAATGTAGGAATGCGCGATGACAAACAAGCATTGGAAGGCCATTCAAATGACGGAAGACCAGCATCTTTAGCCAGTTGTCGTATTTCACTTTTAACAAGCCCTACTTCTTGAAGCGGGCTCAAAACATTGTATTCTTTGGCAGCCTGGTGCCCTGGTCTGAAATCCTCCAGGTCGTCTACATTAGCACCATAAACAATATGTTTGATACCACGCTTTGCTGCAAGCAATTCTAATTCTTTAAATAGAGTAGCTTTGCAAAAAAAGCACCGCTTCGAGTCGTTAACTTGATATTGTGGTAAATCGGTTTCTTTAGTCTCGATTTCAATAAGGTCAAAATCAAACTCTTTTGCCTGGCTGCGCGCTTTTTCAAGGTCTGATTTCGCCAAACTTCCAGATACGGCAATTACCACCAGAGCGCGCTTGCCTAAAGCCTTTCTTGCATAATAAGCAAGAACCGCACTGTCTACACCACCAGAATATGCCACCACAACACTTTGCAAAGATTCAAGGCGCGAAAGCAGTTTTTCTTCCTTGGTCATTGCATTTAGCGATTCGAATAACAGCTATTGATTAGCGTTGTAATTTCTTCTTTGAGCACTGGTGCTGGCTTAGTGAGGATATCCTCTTTCACCTTCATTAGTGTGTCACCAAGTTTCTGACTGTCTATAGACTGAGGCTTGCCTACAAAAATTTTGGCATAATGTGTCTTTGTAAGACCTTCTTCAGCCATGAGCAATTCTTCGTACAATTTTTCGCCAGGACGAAGACCCACGAATTCAATTTTGATGTCGACATCAGGTCGAAGCCCAGACAGCCTTATCAAGTCATTGGCAAGATCCAGAATTTTTACTGGCTGTCCCATGTCGAGTACGAAAATCTCGCCACTTTTGGCAAGCGCACCAGCTTCCAATATAAGTTGCACGGCTTCGGGAATAAGCATGAAATAACGGGTCACTTCCGGATGGGTGACTGTGATAGGTCCACCTTGAGCAATTTGCTGTCTCCACAAAGGAATGACAGATCCGCGACTTGCAAGCACGTTTCCAAATCTCACTGCGCCAAATTTTGTTTTAGATCTGGTAGCGATGTCCTGCACTACGAGCTCGGCGCAACGCTTGGTCGTTCCCATTACAGATGTTGGATTGACCGCTTTATCGCTCGATACAAGAATGAATGTTTCTACACCATAAGAATCACTAAGCTGAGCTACAACTCTTGTACCAAAAACATTATTGGCTATAGCTTCAGCCACGTTTGCTTCCATTAGAGGAACGTGTTTGTGTGCTGCTGCGTGAAAAACCACTTCTGGTTGATATTGCTCGAAAATTGCACGCATGCGATTCTCGTCGCGCACATCAGCAATAATCGAATCTACTGCATATCCGCGAGTTTGTAATTCTTGCTGTATTCCAAAGATGGAATTTTCACCTTTGCCTACAAGAACAAGACGCGAAGGACTGAACCTTATTATCTGGCGACAGAGCTCGCTGCCAATCGAACCACCAGCACCAGTAACAAGAACACTACGACCAGTTATATAATCGGCAATGGCTTCGCTATCTAGTTTTACTGGTTCGCGACCAAGCAGATCTTCTAGTGAAACTTCGCGCAACTGGCTAACACTCACACGTCCACCAATAAGTTCAAACAAGCCGGGCAATATACGAGTCTCAACTTCGGCATTACGACAAATCTCGACTATTCTTCTTATTTCGCCTGCAGGAGCCGAAGGCATTGCGATAATGACTTGATCGACACTGAGGTTTTCGATCAGGTTGGGTAAAGCTGCTGTGCCACCAAATACAGTGAGATTCCCAATGCGTTTTCTGAACTTATCCGGGTCGTCATCAATCAACCCAACTACATCAACACCAAGGTCGGAGCGGTTTTCCATTTCTTTCAAAACCATCTGACCAGCATCGCCTGCACCTACCAGAAGCGCACGACGTCTGGTTGGTTGACGCCAGTGACGTCTTTGCTGATGCTCGGTTGCAAGACGGCGATAAACACGCGGAGCGCAAAGAGCCAGGAAAGTAAGACCCGAGTGTATGAAAATAATTCCAAGCGATAAATGATGGTGCGAAACTACAAGTACACCGGCCACACGTGCAGTAAGCACGATTAAGGAAGTTACACCCACGGCACAGGCGAGTTCGACAATTTCGGTAAGCCCGGTATAACGCCACAGGCGTCTGTAGACACCAAATATCCAGTTGAATGCAAGCTGCATACAAATCCAGACAGGGGCAACCAGGGTAAATTGGTGAAGATAATCAGGCTCGATATGACCATCAAAACGAATGACAAAAGCCATCGCAACAGAAAGGGCGACAGCACAAGCATCGATTGCCACTTGTCCGATTCGCCCAAGGCTGAAATAGCGCTTGAGACCAGGATTACTCGAGCGGACTAAACTGTCATAAGACTGCGATGAAGCTAACTGCTCGTCGCGTGTCTTTGCATTGTTTTCGCCATTTCGTACTTGATTGGCTTCAATAACTGGCACGTGCTTTTGGATACCTGTCTTAACTTGCTTGAGAGGCTATATTATCACCTCCAGGCACTAGTCAAGAACTAGGATATTTTCATCTTGCCACGCTGTCTGGCGACCCATTCGCGTACCCTTTCCTCAGGCAGGGCAAGGGCTCGGGCTGTTTCACGCACAGCGGCATCATGACCTACATCTAATTTGAGCACAGCATTGTAACGCCTGATACACATAAGTTTGATGGCGCCATCCTGGAAATCGCCAGTTGCGCTCCAGACTAGGAACCAGGCAAGGGCATAGCCGAAAATGCACGAGAAAATGAGCGCTCCCAGATGGAATGTCATAAAGCCTGGGGTGAGCTTGACGCTATAAAAGTAGCAACCGACTTGAAAAGCGATATAAGAAATAAACCAGAGCTGACTCAAATCGCGTTTTTCGTATTTGCGTGTCAGATCCTGATTCTGCTGACGGTTGAAAATCTCGCCGCGAGCACTTTTAACCCATTGAGTGTTTATTTCTTTTCGTTTTGGAAAAACCATTCCAGCGCCAAGAACCATGGCAATAAGGAATAGCGGTCCGTAAAAATAAGTATCATCTAATTTAGGGAAGCGGTCGAATTGAACAATTCCCCAAGGCAAATACAAACCCGCAAGCAGAAGACCGATATATGCCGGTCCGAGCTTCTGCTCGACTTTAGTTCCAAAGACCCAGAGAAAGAACATATTGGCGCCAAGCTGCCAGGTGGCAAACTGAGCAAGAGCCGCACAGGGCAATTGAATCAACAATCGCATATAGTCGGCGTTCTGGAAAAACTTGTAAATGTTCACAACCTGATAGCTGTTGGTTTTCATCCAACTTACAGCTCCAACGTGCGGGGTCCAGGCTTCAAGGCGAGTCTGGCTCATCATGGCAAAATCGATCACGAAACCGAAAATGACAAGGATTGTAAGCCAGGGAATGCTGCCCTGGGTTTGAATCTCTACTCTGGGTGGGGCTGAATATGACATGGCAGTTTTTTCCTAGGAACTACTACCTATTTTACATTCCAGACCGCCTGCTGAGAAATCAGACTACTATATTTATGAGCTTGTCAGGAACAACTATAACTTTGCGAATAGATTTTCCATCTATCCTTTGCACTATTTTCTCGTCCTTTTTAGCTAGTGCCTCAGTATCTTCCTTGCTTAATCCGCGCGGAATTGTGGCTTTGTTAACGATCTTGCCATTTACTTGCATTACAAGCTCGACTTCGTCGTCCGCTGTAAGCGAATCGACATATTTTGGCCACGCATAAACATGAATAGAGTCGCCGTCTATTTTGTTGTAGCCAATTTTGCTCCACAATTCTTCAGTGATATGTGGTGCCATTGGAGCTAAGACCAGAAGCAAGCTTTTCACTGCAAAAGAAAGTAGTTCGACCTGTTCTTTGCTAATTTTGTCTCTTTTGGGAGCGAGGTTGTCGGCAGAAGACAAATTGCCATTGTCACCATTTTTGGTGGCAGTAGTTAGATAACGACAATAGTCATAAATACCATTCACCATTTCCATCAAACGCGCAATTGCGGTATTGAAGACCTGTCTTTCTTGGGCAAGGTCGGTTGTAACTGCCTTGATAGTTTTGTGCACTAATTTGTGGAACTTTTTGCTAGTTGGATCAAGTGCTTCGTGCACCGTATCTACCAAGCCGATATTTTCGCTTTCGAACACTTCTATAGAATTGTGCTCTAGCAAATCTTCCACTATTCTCCAGACTCTGCCAAGGAATCTGAATTGCCCCACTGCGCCTTCTTCCGACCACTCGAGTTCTTGCTCAGGCGGCGCAGCAAACAAGGTGAATAAACGAGCAGAATCAGCACCATATTTTTTGAAGAAATCGAGTGTACCCACCACGTTTCCACGTGACTTAGACATTTTTTCGATTCTTCCGGATTTTTCAGAATACTTAGTCACCATGCCTTGCGAAAGCAAATTCATAAAAGGCTCGTCGCAATTAACAAGACCCATGTCTTTAAGCGCTTTGACAAAGAATCGCGAATAAAGCAAATGCAGAATCGCATGTTCGATACCGCCCACATACTGGTCGACAGGCATCCAGTAATTGACGTTTTCTTTGCTGAAAGCTTCTTTAGGGTTATTGGCATCGGTATAACGCAAGAAATACCAGGACGAACAAATGAAAGTGTCCATGGTATCTGTTTCACGTCGCCCTTCTTTGCCACATTTAGGACACGATGCGTTGAGGAAAGAATCAAGCTTTGTTAGCGGAGAGCCGCCTTTGCCAGTAAATTTCACTTCTTCAACAGGCAAAACGACAGGCAGGTCTTTTTCATCCACTGCCACAGGTCCGCAAGAAGAACAAAATACAAGCGGTATCGGGCAGCCCCAGTATCTCTGACGCGAAATAAGCCAATCGCGCAAACGATAATTGACTTTCTTTTTGCCATAGCCGTTTTCAGTCGCCCAGGCAATCATGTTCTCTTTAGCCTGTTCGCTTGGCTGACCATTGAACTGACCTGAGTTCACCATCACCCCAGCTTCGGTGAAAGCTTCTTTCAATTCGCCTTGAGCCGACTTGTCTGGCGGTGCAATTACTTCGATTACAGGCAAATTCTTTGATTTAGCAAAAGCGAAATCGCGCTCGTCATGAGCAGGAACGCCCATTACAGCACCAGTTCCATAATTCATCAACACATAGTCTGCAATATAAAGCGGGACTAAATCACCATTGAACGGATTGAGTACGTAAGTGCCAAGCGGTACGCCAGTCTTTGTTTTTTCCGAAGACCTGTCGAGTTCTGTTTTGTGACTCGCTTCTTCGCGGTATTTTTTGACAGCCTCAGCATTTTCTGGTGTAGTGAGGTCATCTACAAGAGGATGCTCTGGGGCAAGAACCAAATAACTGACACCATAGGTAGTGTCTGGACGAGTAGTGAAAACTTCAATCTGTATATTGGGCTTGCTTTCTACTGTGAAAAGCAAAGTAGCGCCCACTGATTTTCCAATCCAGTTGCGTTGCATTACTTTCACGCGTTCAGCCCAACCTTCGAGCATATCGAGGTCTTTTAGCAAAGCATCAGAATAATTCGTAATTTTCAAAAACCACTGACTCATGAGCTTCTGCTCGACGCGAGTTTCACCATGTCGCCAGCACATGCCGTCTTCGACCTGCTCGTTTGCAAGCACTGTTTCACAATCGGGACACCAGTTGACTGGAGCCTCTTTGCGCACGGCAAGACCTTTCTTATAAAACTGCAAGAAAAGCCACTGAGTCCAGTGATAATAGCTAGGGTCGCAAGTGGTTACTTCGCGTTGCCAATCGTAGCTTGTGCCTAATTTTTTCAACTGTTCGTCGCGCATGAACTTTATGTTGTCGCGAGTCCAATTGCCTGGGTGCAGATTACGCGATATAGCAGCGTTTTCGGCAGGCAATCCAAAAGCGTCCCACCCCATAGGATTGAGCACGTTATAGCCCTGCATGCGCTTTTGACGAGAGATTACATCTGAAATGGTATAGACCCGCATGTGACCCATATGCAGGTCGCCAGAGGGGTAAGGAAACATAACAAGCGAATAATATTTGGGCTTAGAGCTTTTATCTTGAGCTTTATAAATCCCAAGCTCTTCCCAGCGCTCCTGCCATTTTTCTTCGATTTCAGTAGGTAAATACTGTCTAGCTGCCATGTCATGTCCTCGGCGTTACTATAGACATTCAATAATATGCAGCTTAAAGACTTTGAACAAGCAAATGCAAAGAATCTTGGAGCGGCGCCCGCAAGACTTTTGGAGCTTAATCGGTCTGCCCTTATACTAAGTGGGATGAAAACCACTGAAAAAACTAAAGAAATTCCCGCTGATGTCATGCAAGAGGCACAAGAGCTTGCTCGTGGGGCAGAAATACTGCCAAACGGCGCTCGCGGTCTGGCAGAAAAAATAATGGAAGTGCGAGCAGAAGGTCGTGTTCTTAGAGCGAAGCTTGGGATCGACCCGACATCGTCTGATTTACATCTGGGTCATTCTGTTGTATTTCGCAAACTACGCCGCTTTCAAGAATTTGGTCATCAGGTAGTTCTGATCATAGGCGGCTTTACAGCTCAAATTGGCGATCCATCAGGTCGCAACGCGACACGCCCGCAACTGACTCGCGAAGCGGTTGAAGAGTATGCCAAAACTTATATCGAGCAGATGGGCGCCATCCTCGATATTTCCAAAACTGAAGTAGTAAATAACGCCGACTGGCTAGCGCCACTGACTTTCAAAGATTTGCTTGCGCTTGCAAGTAAAGTGACAGTCAATCAGATGTTGCAGAAAGAAGCTTTTGGTTCGCGCATCGAAAATCAGCAACCAGTCTCGATGCACGAATTGTTCTACCCAATCATGCAAGGCTATGATTCAGTCGCAATCAAAGCAGACGTGGAACTTGGCGGAACAGACCAGCGTTTCAATATTTTGCAAGGTCGCGAATTGCAAGGTTATTACGGCATGGGCACTCAAGTTGCATGCTTATTGCCACTGCTTGAAGGGACTGATGGCGTCAAAAAAATGTCCAAGTCTTACGATAACTATGTAGGACTGAAAGAAGCTCCCAAAGACATGTTTGGCAAAGTGATGCGAATTCCGGATAATTTCATTATTAAATACTATGAGCTTACATCTACGCTTGCAGGCTCAGAAATAGACGAAATCAAAAAATCGCTCGAAACCGGTTGCAACCCGATGGAAGCTAAACGTCGCCTGGCAGCTCAAATCGTAAAACAGTACCATGGCGAAGACGAAGCTCAAAAAGCGCTAGAAGACTGGCAAACAGTGCACAGCGAGCGACAAATCCCAACCGACATCGAAGAATTCAAAATCGATTCACCTGTTCTTTTGTTCAAGGCTTTAGTCGAAACCGGCTTAGCCACTGGCTCTGGCGCAGCAAAACGTCTTGTGAGCGATGGCGGAGTGAAGCTCGATGGCGAACAAGCAAAAGATCCCAATCACGAAATAAAGCTTGGCGCTGGCGAATCAGTCGTTCTTCAAGCTGGACGCAGACGCTTTGTAAAACTGATTGCGAAATAAGGCACGCTTATGCTCGTCATTTTCAGATCCCGATTGAGCGACAAAGACGAAGTAAGCAAAGAATATCCGCCTCTAGGCAAGCGTATGATCGAGCTTGCAAAAGCAATGCCCGGGTTTATTAGCTATAAAAACTTCGTCGCTAGTGACGAAGAGCGCATATCTGTTATAGAATTTGACACACAAGAGAACCTTCGAGCCTGGCAAGAACACCCAGAGCATAAGATTGCGCAGCAGAAAGGACGCGATCTTTTCTATGACGAATTCAAAGTTCAGGTTTGCACGGTGGAGCGCGAATACAACTTCAAGAGGGAAAAATGACTCAAGCTACAGTATCCATAAAGTCTGAACAGCCAAGTCAAATTGACGCGGTCCACAATGTAATTCAAGCAGCATTCAAGCAAGACAACGAAGTTGAACTTGTAAAACAATTGCGCGAAGCAAAAACTTTTATTCCCGAATTGTCGATGGTGGCAATCGTGGATGACAGGGTCGTCGGTCACGCCATGCTCAGCCCTGCATTCATCGAAAAAGCTGATAGCGAGCGCATCGAAGTTCTTGCACTCGCCCCAGTTGCAGTCCATCCTGATTATCAAAACCAGGGAATCGGCAAAAAACTGGTTAATAGCCTGCTGGCCTTGACCGAAGTGCGTTTCGGCGATATTTATCGCGGCATTATCGTTTTGGGCGATTGCTCCTATTATTCAAAATTCGGCTTTGTTCCAGCAAGTCAATTTGGCGTGTGTGCTCCTTTTAAATGCGAGGAGCAGAATTTCATGGCTATGCCCATCACAAGCAACGCGCTTGCAAATTGCCAGGGCGAAGTAATTTATCCAAAAGCTTTTTCTTGCGTCTAATTAGAATCAGAAGCTTTTTTAGTTATTTCATCGAGCAAAATACGTTTAGCTTCGCTCAATTGTTTGTCATAACCTTCTTGGTTCTGTCCTTTATTTTCCAGGCGAATATCTGGTTCTACACCGACGCCTTCAATTCTTATCCCATCGATTTTGACGTCGATTATTGGCAGATATAAGGCGCAATTATTATCTATATAATGAAAACTGCCGCCGAGGACTGCACCGCCAGTGGTATCGCCAATCAACTTAGCCCGTTTTGTTTTCTTCAAAGTATACGCAAGAATTTCCTTACCGCTGCGACTGCCTTTATTAATCAAGACCACTACCGGCTTTTCAAATACATAGCGAATCGACTGCTTCTTGCCCTTTCTTGTAATTGCTTCAAAATCGGGATAGTTTTCGGCTTGTCTAAAGAATCGATCGAGATCGTCTAGTGAATTGCCACCATAACCATCGCGCATGTCGAGAATCAGCCCATCGGCGTTTTGCAATTTATGACTCATAACAAGATCGAGCACATCGTGAGTGGGTGAACCACCGCCCCAGACGTGGACATAACCGATATTTTTGCCATTTTCATTTATTAGCCTGGCGCTTTTTTCCATTGCTTCGTTGTACTGGTCATAATAATTAGCCATTACAGGAATCAATGAAACTTTCAGCTTGTGCCCTTCTCGCTCTATTTCGACAATCTGCTTTTGTTTTGGATAAAAATTGAGCAGACCTATATATGGCTCGTTGTCTACTTTTAAAATGCGGTCACCAATACAGATGCCAGATTTTGCGGCTGGACTGTTATCTACCACATAGCGCACGCGCTCCGAAGCAAAACCAGCTCCACCAGTAACAAATCCGGTATAGACTTCTTTCAACTCACGGTTGATTTTTTGAATGTCGCCAAAAAGGGCCATTAGATAGAACATCATCGGGTCATTTTTAGTGACAAAGTTCAAATGGCTGCAGTTAAGCGGAAGAAGCGCAGCACTTATATTTTCTTGCAGTTCTACCAGATTCTTGCTTGCAAGAATCCTTTCCTTGTTTTGAGCAAGCGACTTTGGCCAAACTTCATCTGCCAACTTGTCACTATAAATACTCTTGGTTATCTTCTTATCAACGTTGTCTAAAACTTTCTGACAATAAGCTTTATCGAGCTCAGGACCCAAACTTGCGGCTTGCTTGGTTTTACTCAGAATACTTTTCGCATCAGCCGCAGTAAATCCTGCACAAAACCCCGTCAAAAGAGTCAAACTCACAAGCGCTATAGAAAGATTCCGTTTATTCATGGGTTCAATTATACGCTTGATTCATTTTTACCAAGCGCTTTGGCAAGCCCTCTGAAGTTTGGTGAACCTAAAATAAGGAGTAGTATCCATGGCGTCCAAATAGCGCTTCTGCTCCAGCTTTCAAGCAGTCTCAAATCCGAGTTGAGGTCGAAGAACTTCTCTTTTGCCCGAAAATCTGTAATGTCTCTTCTTATTTGAAAATCATAGGCTCGACCAATCGCTTCATCGCGAAGACTGTAATCGGTTAGAAGATTCACTGTGGCAATGGAAATCGCAAAAAGAGCAATTGCATAAAAGTTAGTTCTTACAAGATCAGACTTTGAATCAATCAATTTATAGTACGGTGTCAAACTGAGCACAAAGGCAAAAAGCGCAATAAAAATGAGGAGCAAATGCACACTTAAAAATAGCCAGAAATAATGCTCTAGCATTGTCGAAAGCGAGGAAGTGTACATATGGATAAACGGAGACGCTCCATACAACACGAAAGCACTCAAAAGAAATCCGACAACAAACAATGAATCGAGATATCTGGATACTGTTTTTCGATAAACTACTCTTCGAAAAAAATAGTGTATTAAAGACAAAACACAAGCAATAATGCCGAAAATTACAATACCGGGCAATTCAAACATGCTTATTATTTAGCATATTTATCGGGCAAATCTCAGACCAGTTCTCAATCCTTGCAGGGCAATATTTTTGATCATATGATTGCGACGAGCTTTCTTCGACGGGTCGTTGCCTATCGTATCCTTTTTGCTTCTAGCACCTTTATCTACAAGCCCACTTGTGTCTCTCTGGTCTTCGTTCTTGTCGTATTGCGGACGTCCATAATCTGAATAACGAGCCGTATCAAATTCTGCATATGCTAAGAAAGGACGCTTAGCCATGCGCTCGTGCATCAATATATCAGTGGTTTTAAACGCGTCTGACGGAACATTAGATCCGTCTCCAAGCGTAGCTTTGACAGACTCTTTTATAGTGTCAGTGGTACGAAATCGATGCTCGGCTTCATAGTTTTGGTCAAAATGTTGCATGTGACTTCGTTTGCTCATATCGTGTGGATGCTCTTTTATATGAGCCAGATGCATCGAGCGAAACATCAATCTTCTTTGAGCCGGGCCGTACTTAGGATTTGCGTAAATATCATTCAGACGTGACGCAAAATCTATTTCATACACAAGGTCTTGCGGCGCCCAGTAACCGGGCAAACAGGTTAAGACTGTACCATCTGAAGCCATGATAAATGTTTGCAGATTGTGCGGACCAGCACCATTACTTGTATTAATCGCATTGCCGCCGACTTCATGTTTTCCAGAATAGCCCGCCCAGGGCTCTTTTGAAATATCGCGATAACCACAGACCAGCTCGTCTTTCAAAATAGAAAATGCAGGTTCTTGTGAGAGCGACACGGCTCTCAAGCTATTTGCAGCTGATCAGGTTGCGCCTTCCATTTTGCCGATCATATTGATCCACAAAATCATTTTGTTAGACTCTTTAGCCTTATCTTCAGCGGCTTTGAGGTCTGTATTCCACTCGATTCCAGTTGCAACTTGTTGGATTTTGTTTTTGGCAACATAACCCGGCATAAGCTCTTCGCCGCAAAATCCTGGAGCTATGCACAAGGGGATTGCTGCAAGACTCAAAACCAGTCCGTTTTTCCAACGGTGCATCTTGGATTTCACTATCGAAAGACCTCGAATCGATAATCTAACTCTAGCGCCCCAGACGACCGGCGTACAGAAAAGTTTCCGCCAAAATGACTGATTAAAGATTAAATCTTGGGCGAACATACATAATAGAAATAGGCATCAATCATTCTTATTCGGATTCCAATTTGGTAAGCGAACATATCCCTGAATCTATCGCCGAACGCTATCAAATCAAAAGCGTTCTTGGCAAAGGCGGCATGGGTGTGGTGCTGCACGCATTCGATCCCTTTCTTGGAATTGACGTAGCCATAAAATACATGCGCTCAGACGACTCTGGCAAGACGGCCGCACGGATGCAGCGCGAAGCCATGGCTGCGGGAAAATTGAAACACGCAAATATTGCACGTGTTTATGATTTTGGTAAGACTTCACAAGACGAACCTTACATGGTGATGGAGTTATTACAAGGCAAGTCACTTGCAGAGCGTATTCAAGAATTGCATACAGAGCGGCTCGACCTCAAAGAAGCGGTCTCCATTTTCATTCAGATTTGCGACGGTCTAAGTGCCGCTCACACAGCCTCTATTGTTCATCGCGACCTCAAACCAGACAACGTTTTTCTGCTTGAAGATGGCAATGTAAAACTGGTAGATTTTGGCATAGCTCAGATTGGTAACGCCGACCAAACGTCCACTACTGCACGAAGCTTTGAAGGCAGCCCTCTATACATGAGCCCGGAACAAGCCAAAAGCGAGCCGACAGACCCTCGCTCGGATATTTACAGTTTTGGTTGTTTGATGTACGAAGTTCTTAGCGGCAAGCCGCCTTTTACTGGCGAGTCTGCGCTTGAAACAATTTCGATGCAAATAAACTCTAAGGCACCACCTCTTAGTGAATGTGCTTCAAAAGAGGTTCCAAGTGAGCTTGTCGAACTTGTTAACAGGTGTTTGGAAAAAGACAAAGCTAAACGCCCTCAAGACTGCAACGCTATTTCTAACATTCTGGAAGCGACCATGTTCACTTTGAAAAAGCGCGACCTAATCAGTGCACCACAAGTTGAAAGTGCACACGAGATCTCGATTCGAAAGGAAGAGAATCTACTCAAAATAATGATTGCAATGGTTGTTCTTCTAGTCATCACCACCGCAGGCGGTCTATACGTTGTACTCTCTCAAAAGAAACAAAGCGCGACTAAAGTTTCCAAAACTACAGACAACCTTAACTTGGCTCCAGAACCAGAGCAAATGATCTGGCCAAAAACAGAAACGCAAACTGCTAACGTCAAAAACAAATTTGAATTTAACGAGGACAAAGGGATCTATATGGTCCGCCAGCGCTTAGCAGTAACAGACCAAGATTTGAAATTTCTCAAGGGATATGTACGGCTTCGATATTTGCTTTTCGACATGGCCCAATTGGATGGCAGCGGATTGGCTTATGTAGCTGATTTACCTGTTACAAGGTTCGACAATAATTTTGGCTTGATCAAAGACGAAAACATGAAATATCTTGGGCAAATGAAACAGCTAGATCATTTGTCCTTGAGCTCTCCTTTCCTTACAGACAAAGGCTTGAAACAATTACTAACTCTAAAAAAACTGGTGGCATTGGGCATTGGTTCTGACAAAATCACAGATGGCTCAGTATCTACATTCGCTCATTTTCAGGATCTCAATACTTTCACTCTATGGGCACCATTAATGGGTGACTCGATAACATCGGCTCTCTACAAAATGAAAGATCTGGAGACAGTCTATTTGATGAACATGAAATTGAGCCCCGAAATTGGAATAAAACTGGCTCACTTAAAACATCTCAAAAACATTGGTTTAACCCAGTCAAAAGGAATTTCTGACCAAAGCTTTAAGGCTTTGTCAAAACTAAAACTGGACTGGCTAGATCTAAGTGAAACCAAATTAGGTGACAATCAATTAGCGTTTTTGTCAGAAAACCTGGGTGGAATCAGCCTTCAAAAAACAAATGTTTCAGCCAAAAATCTAGAAAATCTCAAACACGTTAAATTGCTGAACAAACTGAATTTAAGTTACAACCCAATAGACGATGACCATATAAAAGTAATTTCGCGATTGAAATTGACAGAACTCGCATTAGTCAAAACGAATTTGACCTTCAAACAGTTATTGATTCTGAGCAATATGAAAACTCTCAAAAAATTGAATATTCAGGATTGCACCAATATTTCCCCCGATCATTTACTTGAATTCCAGCGCGAATTCAGTCTAAAACACAGACACGAGTGCGAAGTAAAAGTGGGCGCCATAGAAGACGAAATTCTCGAGAGATTCCAAGCTCATTAAGAGCCATTCATTCTTGTTGCAGACTATCGCAAAAGGGATGACGCCCTTGTAGACTAAGGACCTTCGTTTAAGTGTTCTTTGGACAGTGTGAGGAATTATTCGATGCTTGCTAGATTTTCATGCCTTCTTCTGGTTGGCGCTGCTGGGTTCGTGCTTGGTGGACTGGCTTCTCAACAAGCTGGTGAGGCATGTGAAATGCACGAGCAGAAAAACACCAAAAACACTAATCAGACCTATACGCCACGACAAAAACCTATGGTCATCGCTCATCGCGGTGGAAAAAAATGGGCACCAGAAAATACAATGTCCGGCTTCAAGCAAAGCCTTGATATAAAAGCTGATGGAATCGAACTAGATATTCACAAGTGTAAATCGGGAGAACTGGTTGTAATCCACGATGAAACGCTAGACCGCACCACTAATGGAACAGGTCTTATCAAAGACAAAACCTGGAGCGACTTGAGCAAATTAAGTGCGGGTCTTTGGTTTGACAAGAAGTTCGAATCGGAGCGCATTCCTTTGTTGTCCGAAGTGCTAGAGCTAGTCGATGGAAAACTTGTTTTAAATATTGAGATCAAAAATTCACCCGTTGCCTATGAAGGCATTGAAGACGACCTGCTCAAAATGCTTGAAGGATACAAGTATCCCGACAAAATAATCATTAGTTCTTTTGACCATGCTGTAATCAAGCGTATTAGCTCAAAAACAGACAAGTATAAATTGGCATTTTTGGGTGACGCGCTTGTTTATGACATCGGGGGTTACGCAAACAAAGTTGGTGCGACAGCCTGGCACCCTTATCATGGTGAATTGCGTAGCGACAATGTGGAGCAAGCGCACAACAACAATTTGATGGTCAACGTCTGGACAGTAAATGAAAGCAAAGACTGGAATCGTATGAAATCTTTGAAAGTCGACGGCATCGTAACCGATGATCCGGCCGGTCTGATTGATTACTTGAAAACAATGTAGCCCAACAATTTCAACCTAATTTCAAAACCATATCCGTTAACGGATATGGTTTTTGTTAGACACTTCTTGTGGCGCCAAATCTTTGCGCCGACTGATTAAAGCCGCATCGTCAGAATAAATTGTCATCCACTGGTCGGGATGATTGCGAGCATACGTTGCCAATTGCGTGTGCTGCGGCAAAAAGATCCAGGCAATATTATAACGGTCCAAAAGCTTGTCCCATCCGGTTTGACAATTAGCCATAGTCAAAAAATCAAACACCAACTTATCTGAATAAATGTCGAAACGAGTATCGATAAAAACTCGAGAATCTCTTGCCAGATAGTAAATCATCATGTCGCCGAACTGAGGATCGTTTAAGCCCTGTCCGCGAATTTTTTCAAATTCTAAAGCATCACTATGTGCGTGTTCCAAATATCGTATAGCTTCATACGGGGGAGGAAAACCAAAACTTCCTTGCGGTAAGCGCAACTTGAATAATCCAGATTCCCAATGGGCACCAAACGCTGTTAATCCAAAAACAAGGCTGATCATTAATGGCAACAGACTTTTGGATCGTTTTTCTTCAAGCGCAGCTATTACATCCTCTTTTTTGCTCGAAAATACAATAGAAAAAATCAAAGTCAATTCAAAAACGCCAAGAATACAGGCAAACGGAATCAATCGTCTTGCACCAATTCCCATTACAAATATCATTGCCACTACTACACAGGAAAACAAAAGTATTGGAAATGGCTTTTGTCGATTTAGCTTGAACAAAGCAAAAATTAAAACGCCAAGCATCACCATGGCGAAAGCAAAATACAAAAAATATGTATGACTGAAAAGTTCAAAGAGCGAGAGCGGTTGCAACTCTTCAACTCGAGAGCCAACAGGAGAAGTGAACAGCTTATATAAATACGCCCACAACTCGAATCCCCAGGGATTCGCAAGTGTGCTCAAAGTGCCAAGCCCAAACATCATCCAGACATTTTGTCTCGATTCAGATTGAGACAGTATTGCGCTTTGAGTAAGCGCGAACAAAAATAGAACGATTAGTCCCAACACAAAACCGCAATGCAGATTGCACCATAAAATCATCAATGCACATATTTGAAGGACCGACCAAACTGTGACGCGGTGAGTTGAATCAGCCAGAGCAGCTAGTCTTATTCGACTCAGAATGAGCAATTCAAGCGAAAACATGAAAGCCGAAAATAATTCGGGGCGCAGATAATAGTGAAAACTAGAAGCTTGCGCTGCTGCAAGAATTAAGATGGGAACCGACAAAAAACGCTTGGGTGCTTGCAAAAACAAAAGAAGAGGAAAAGCAAGAAAGGCTCCAGCACATAAAAGCGCACCCAGCACCATCGGCAATTTGAGCGCGTTGTCACCGTCTAGTGGTCCCTGCCATATTTGACTTCGCGCTTCAGGCGACATTGCGGCAATTTGTTCATAGGGTATTTTTTCAGACATCGGCATGTAAAATAAATGGTTTATCGAATAGGCATTTGAAAAAACGACTTCTGAAAGCCACTGATAATAAACATGTGGCTTGCCATCTGCTCTTTGAGCATTTGCCGAGAATGGATCTTTTTTGGGAATAGCCTTTTCTTTGTTTATTACATGTCCCATCTCGAGCACCCAACAAGTGTCGGGGTCTTGAAGACAAGTGACGCCAAAGCTGATGCCAGCTAAAAAAGAACAGACCAGAAAAGCGAAAAGCAGCACCGGAAGCGCTGCTTTTCTGAATTTCGAATTTGACAGAGCGGTCACTTAGTATTTGACCGAACAGCCATAAGGCTTGGTTTCAGACTCTGTAACCGGCTTGCCACCCAGTGTTTCATCAAGTGCTTGCTTGACATAATTTTTGGCTGATGCAATTTCGCTCTGTTCCGTTCCGCGTTTATCGTCGATTGCACCTTGATAAACAATCTTACCGTCTTTACCGATTACAAACATATGAGGAGTTGTTTTGGCACCGTACAAGCGACCGACGTTTCCATCGGTATCGACAAGAACCGCGGTAGGAGACGATTTTTTGTCCTGAAAAGCCTGGACATACTCTGCGTTAGTTGCATGACCTTGTTTGCCCGGAGCGCTAGAGTTTATACAAACCCAGAGAACGCCTTTCTTTTCATAAGCCTCTTGCAACTTTTGCATATTGCCTGACTCATAGTGTTTTTTGACAAATGGACAGCCAAAATTGAACCACTCAAGAACGACAACCTTGCCAAGATGGTCTTTGAGTTTCCACGTCTTTCCTTTGATGTCTTTGATTGCAAAGTCAGGTGCTTTCTGCCCTACATCTACATGTGCTATTTCTGCTGCAAAACTAGCATCGCGATCTTGCATAAAGAAGTTGGGTACACATAGAGCCGCAGTCAAAAGTGCCAGTGCGACTAACTTCTGATTGATTTTGGTTACCGGGTTCATGGTCTTGCCTTTACTAATAGATGTGACATTCTACACCCACACATATATATAGGAATGAAAATCTAACTTTCGCCAGATTTTATCGGAAATCCACTTTGCATCCCACTTCAAAAACCATATCCGTTAACGGATATGGTTTCAAAATCCCAATTATGAATGTGCGCGCCTCACATTTTTGGCAGTTTTGGCGATTTTTCATAACGATGTGAAAATATTTTGCCAAAGCAGGGCAAATGATTATTAGCAAGTCGCACGCAGGTGCTACGATTGTGACTTGCCACATGTGCGGGCTATTAGCTCAGGTGGTTAGAGCGCACCCCTGATAAGGGTGAGGTCCGTGGTTCGAGTCCACGATAGCCCAGTTTCTATTTAGTACATCCGTTAACGGTTATGGTTTTTCGGTTGGATCTATAATAAGAACTGTGGGGGATTGGCTCAGTTGGTAGAGCGTCTCGTTTGCACCGAGAAGGTCAGCGGTTCGAATCCGCTATCCTCCAAATTATTAGAACAGAAAATACAATCATCCTTTCTATAGTCCTTTAGATGGATATGGAAGAAATCGATATTTGAGAATCTTGTGTCAGCAGGAGAACAAATATCGTGGAAGAATGGGAAAAATTCAGACTTAGATTTTCGAAAGCCGTAAGAGACAGACGAAACGCACTTGGACTTTCACAAGGAGCACTTGCAAAATCGTCTGGATTCAGTCGCTCTTATATCGCAGATGTAGAGCGCGGGGCACGAAGCATAACGTTGAAAAACGCTTGGCGACTTGCATATTGTTTACAGATTGAACTGGCCGACCTTTTACCTACTTCTGAATTAACTTCAGTCGCAGCCCAGTCGGCTTAGTTAAAATTTTGTCAGCAGCGCAGGTCTCCTTGATGAGACTTCTTTCCGGCAAGGTATATTAGTAATGGCACCATGGAGTCCATTTTACGGTCGCAACCATTACGGTCTGCATGCCTTCGCACGCAAAGAATTCAAAGAAGAAATCAACTCGCCAAGAGTTAAGCAACGAGCAACTTCGTAAAGTAATCGAAGCATCTCCAAACGGCATCATCATGGTCAATGACCGTGGTGAAATCGTGCTTGTAAATCTGCAAATCGAAAAATTATTCGGTTACACCCGCGAAAATCTCGTGGGCAAACCCATTGAAATTTTGGTGCCTGATTCAGCCAAGGCGATACATCCAAAACAACGCGAAAGCTTTTTTACAAACCCCAGCACAAGAAGTATGGGTGCTGGTAGAGATTTATTCGGCTTGAAATCGGATGGTTCTTTAATTCCAATCGAAATTGGATTGAATCCACTTGATATGCAGGGTGAAAAATTCGTCCTTGCTTCAGTAGTCGATATTACCGAGCGAAGAAGGGCAGAACAGGCTCTAATTCGTGCAAAAGAAGAATTAGAAACCCGAGTGAGCGAGCGCACAAAAGAGCTTAAAGAGGCAAAGGATCAGGCACAGGAAGCCTCGCGACTCAAATCTGAATTTTTAGCCAATATGAGCCATGAGATCAGAACACCCATGAATGCTGTAATTGGAATGTGCAATATCCTTTCAAAAACACATCTTGATTCGCGCCAACAACAGTATACAGACAATATTCGCGATGGAGCCAACACTTTGTTGACCATCATCAATGACGTACTCGACTTCAGCAAAATAGAAGCGGGGCATATGGAAATCGAAGCAATCGATTTTGATGTGGTGCGCTTGGTCGAAAGCACTTGCGAAATGCTTGCAGCAGCAGCACGGCACAAAAAAACTTTCAATCTTGGCAGAAATTGACGAAGACATCCCATCTCAGCTAAGAGGTGACCCCGAGCGGCTCAGGCAAATATTAATCAACTTACTTTCAAACGCAATTAAATTTTCCACTCATGGCAATATCGTTGTAAAAACCAGACTAGAAAAGGTTAACGGCTCAAATGCACTGGTCTTTTTCTCTGTTAAAGATGAAGGTATCGGAATAAGTAAAGAGCAATTAGATCGGCTATTCAAGCCCTTTGAACAGGCAGACGGTTCTATTAGTCGTCGTTTTGGCGGAACCGGATTGGGTCTTAGCATTTGCAAACGCTTGGTCCAATTGATGAACGGAAACATAGGCGTAAACAGCACTTCACAAAAAGGGTCAGAGTTCTGGATTCAAGTTCCATTTGAAATTCGATCGGCAAGCAATAAACCATTTCTTCCAGACAGCTTAAGATCGGCTCGGGTACTGATTGTTGAAGACGATCCTTATGCATCGCAAATTCTAAGCAAATATATTTCTTCCTGGGGGATACAAAATTCTTGCGCACACACAGCCAAAGATGCTGTAAAAGCCATGAGGCAAGCTTACGTAGAAGGGAAAAAATTCGATATTGTAGTTGTCGATTACATGCTTCCCGACAAAAATGGCATCGAACTTGCACGTCAAATCTATGACGACCCTGCAATTAAAGATGCCAATCTTATTTTGTTGACAGCCTTTGACACCCCAGGCTTGGGCAAGCAAGCTATTGCAAATGGTTTCAAAGCTTATTTGACTAAACCAGTCAGACGCTCGAGTTTGCTCGATGCTCTGAGCGCTAGCTGGGGCTTCGAGCATCCTATAATCTCGCCCCAATCAATAGATGGTGCTGCGCAAGCAACTCAATCCAGATTGCAAGACAGAACAGAATTGATCCTGGTAGTCGAAGATTATCCGATCAACCAACAAGTGGCTGAGTTATACCTTGAACAACTTGGTTTCAAGTGCCACATCGCAAATAACGGAATCGAAGCACTGCAAGCAGTTAAAAACTACGATTACGCTCTGGTCTTGATGGACTGTCAGATGCCGGACATGGACGGATATGTGGCATCTACAAAAATCAGAGCTCAAGAGGAAAAAGCAAATTTAAAAAAACGAATTCCAATTATTGCTCTTACTGCCCACGCGATGGGCGGCGATCGCGAAAAGTGTTTGAACGCTGGAATGGACGATTATCTAGTTAAACCAATCGAGCTTGAGCACTTGCAAACTATGTTGCAGAAGTGGCTCCCAGAAACAACTTCTTTATATATAGATGTGGTTCGCATAAATTCCAAATATGGCAAGGCCGCCCAAACCTTGCTGGAGCGCTATTTGAAAGATGCCCCTCCAGTGCTCAAAGAAATTCTCGACAGTTTTCAAGCTGACGATCGCTTGACTTTTCAACGATCTTTGCACGGATTAAAAGGCATAAGCACTACTGTTTGCGCCAAAGTCCTCGTTGACCGGTGCGTACAAATTGAAAATGCTTCCTACGATCAAAAATGGAACGAAGTGCGTGAGCAGGTTCGTAAGCTAGAGACAGAAATGGCAGAAACACTGGCTTTTATCGATTCCAAAAACCTAAACCGTTAACGGTTTAGGTTTTCCATATAGAGAGGAATATAAATAGGAATAGGACTTTCATTGTCAAGACAATGCCCAAAACGCACAGCCAGTGCGGAATAAAGATATTGATTACAAGAGAGTTACATATCGGATACAAATAGGTGAAACATGGAGTGGTATCTGATACTATTGTATTTCTGGTGATGCAACACATCTGATTGATGTATGTTTCACCACCGACTGCAAAAGCGGTCGGAAAAAAATTGTGTACCCTGAAAACTGCATATTGAG
>CAZFKB010000022.1:0-7677 GCA_964519785.1 uncultured Candidatus Obscuribacterales bacterium
AATCATAAAAAGATTGACTTATTTTCGTGTGAACATATCATCTATATATGGGTTGGCGTACGACTATAGTCGTGGGTTGAGGCGTTGGTAAGCAGTAGTCAGATTTGCCGTTCTGTGTCGGCAAAAAGAAACGCGAAGAAACGTTTTTGGATTGTTGCAGCTGCTGCAATAGCCCTGGTCACGTTGCCCGTGATTCCTTTGACCATTTTTGCCGAAAAAGGCACAGACGTGCTCAAACAGTTTGGCGGACAGAAAGCAAAACCAGTTTTAGGCACCAAAGACTCATCCAAAGCCAAAGCCAAAACCGGTGAGTTATCGAACAGCGGCGAATATGGCTTGCTTGAAAATTCGCTCAGTACTCTTTTGAAGCAAGTCGGAACGACTCCGCACGACGCTGGGTTGCACAACAAAATCGGCATGATTTATCTCGAGATGTCCGAAATAACCCCAGCTATCAACCATTTTGAAGAAGCCATTGCAGCTAGTCGCTCGACGCGCAAACAGTTACACCGCGAAGTTGCTGAAGCAAATCGTGTCGGCAATCGCGAACTAGCTTCTCAGAAAATAATTGAAATCACCCGCAACAACGTACATCTTGCAGCCGCCCACAGTAGTCTTGCAAGGCTCTATGACAAGCAAGGACGCTCCGACAAAGTAAGTGCACACCTGAGCGAACTCGATAGCGATATCGGTTTTTCCATGCTTGAGACCACAGGAGATAAAACAGCAACCGGAGTTGGAAAGTCGCGCTTCGAACAGTTGTTCATGAGCAAGGCTCAGGCTAATTCTGGTAATACTCAAAACATCGACCCTCAAACAGCTGCCCTTCTTGCTCATGCGACCGGTCTTTATCAATCTGGCCGTTTTATGGAAGCAATTGAAGATTACAAACGTCTGGTCAATATTTTGCCCAATGATGCCACTATTCATAAAGACCTTGGAATGAGTGCAATTGCTGTGCACAATTTTCATCTGGCAGAAAATGAGCTTGCTCGCTCAATCCAACTTGGTGGTAGCGATGCTGAAACTCACAACGCTCTTGGTTCGATTTATTTAAATACTGGCAGAACCGAACTTGCTAGAAAAGAGCTTGAGCGGGCACTTTCGCTAAACCCAAACTTGAGTGCAGCGTCTTACAATCTGGGAAATATACTTGCTGGAATGGGAAAATATCCCGAAGCAATTCAGGCTTTTCATAGAGTCATTATGGTAGAGCCTCGATCTGCGGCTGCTCATAACAATCTTGCCACAATGCTTTCACTGGTAGGCAATTACGACGAAGCCATTCACGAGTTCAGACAATCTGTGGCGTTGGCACCAAATATGGCGTCAGCCCATTATGGCTTGGGTCTTGCTTTGATGAACACAAAACGCTATCAAGAATCGATTCCACCCTTTAGAAAGGCTCTGGCTCTAAATCCTGGACTGGTAGATATACACAACAAAATTGAATTTGCAGAGCGCAGAGGTGGTGGCACTAATGCAGCAATGCACACTTCGTACAAATACAATTGAGCAGAGTCTTAATCCTAATTGGAATGTCGGGTTCGGGTAAAACCACTGCAGGACAGGCTTTGGCTCGTCTGGGTAAATATGATTTTGTCGATAGCGATGAAATTATAGAGCGCGATTTGGCAGGAAAATCAATAGAGACTATTTTTAAAAACTCTGGCGAATCTGAATTTAGACGATTTGAAAAAATGGCACTGACACGCCTTTTTGAAATGGCTAGCGATAATGAAATCAACCAGTTTGATCAAAAATTAGTGGTGGCAACCGGAGGAGGAATGCCTCTATTTGAAGATAATTTTGCCAGGCTGAAAGAACTTGGCACCATCGTTTATCTAAAATGCAACGCTGAAATTTTAGCCAGTAGGCTTATCGACCAGTTCGAAAAAGAAAAGAAAGAACGCCCCCTGCTCAACTTGGCATCCGGCGTCGTGGATCGCGACGGGTTAATTAAAAAGCTTCTTGAACTGATTCAAAACAGGGCAAAAACGTACGAAAAAGCCCAATATTGCATCGATACGACCGATTTGACCTCAAGTGAAGTTGTTGAGCGGCTGAAAGCATTTTTGTAAGTCGTGGTAAGTTGTTGAGAGTATAAAATCCTCTAGTGATTGTTTTAAGCTCCGGGAGTATCCAAATTGGTAACACAAGACGAATTGATGTATCTGCAGTCGCAGCTCGAAGGTCTTGAGTCGATTTTTCTTGAGCTCATGCCTGCGGGCGTAGAGCTAAAACGCCAACAGGTTCAGGATTTCTACGACAAACGTCTTGATGCTGCCCGTGACCCGGTTACTTCAGTGGCTCCGACCGAATTGCGTCGTCAGTTCAATACCAAAGCCAACCAGGTGCGAAACCTGGTCGATAGCGCCGAGTCTTTGGGAGATGCAAGCAACAAAATAAATCTAATTCGCGCAGCATCGTCACTGCCGGAAGAACGTAGCCGCGGCGTCATGGAAATTGTAATGCAGTTCTGCAAAGAGCTAATTTATGAAAATCATGCCAACGCCAAATTGATGGATTCTATTCTGCAAAGCGGTGAAATTCGTCCGGTAGAAGCCCGTATGCTCCTTGCTGCTTCGATGTTCGTCATTGTCTATGAAGTAGAAAGCGAAGGGCAGAAAATCCCGCTCAAAGACGTTTTAGCCCAGTATATCGGGCTTGTAAAAGCCGAACGCCTGCTTGCTCGTAACGATCCGTTCTTGCTTGAGGCTCAGTGTGCTCTTGAAGCGCTGGATCTTGAAGAAGCGGAAATGCAAATTTGAAGATACTTGCTATTCATGGCCCCAACTTAAATCTTCTGGGCGAGCGTGAGTCGAAACATTACGGAACGGCCAGTCTTGCTCAAATTAATGAAGAATTGGGCGAAATAGCAAGAAATGCTGGACATTCGCTTGAGGCTTATCAATCAAATATCGAAGGCGAGCTTGTAAATAGAATTCAAGAAGCCCGTACTCAGGGCGTTGACGGCATTTTGATCAATCCTGCAGCTTACGGACATACTTCTGTTGCCATCAGAGACGCTCTTTTGGCTGTAAAAATTCCGTTTGTCGAGGTTCACCTTTCAAATATTGCGGCCAGAGAGGAATTCAGGCATAAAAGTTTGATTTCGGACATTGCTCAAGGCGTAATTTTTGGTTTTGGTCCAAATAGTTACAAACTTGGACTGTCTGGCTTGATGAGCGTATTTGAAGGAAGCAAAATCGACTCGAAGATATAATGACTGCTATGAACAGGAAATTTGCATCTATCTCGGTTTTAGCCTTCATTCTTATAACTTCGATTCTGGCTCCAAATTGTTTCGAGCCTGTGTTTGCTCAGGAAGAAAAGGAATCCGCTTCAGAATCGCCTGCTGGTGAAGCTAAGTCTGAACCAAAAGTGGTTGAGACCAATAAGCCTTACTCAAAGGAAGCAATTCAATTTTTTAACGACGGTGTCGAGCTTCATAAAACTGGATACCTGAATAAAGCTATTACTGCTTACAAAGCCGCTATTAAAGCCGATGACCGCATTGAGCAAGCCTGGAGCAATCTGGGACTTTTGTATACTGCGCAAAAAAACTGGACCAAAGCGCTTGAAGCTTTTGACAAAGCGCTAGTGTTGAAGCCAAAGAGCACCACCAGTCTAAATGGGCTTGGCACTGTGCTTTTTGCTATGAAAAAGAATAAAGAAGCCATGGAAAAATGGCAGAAGGTTATCGAAATCGATCCAAATTTTGCTTCTGCTTATTACAACATGGGTTATGCCATGGAAATGGAAGATAAACGTCCAGAAGCGCTCAAGGCATATCTCAAGGCTCTAGATATCAGTCCCGAAATGTCTGATGCTTATTACCGCATGGGATTGATTTTGCAAAACACCAATCACCCTGCTCAGGCAAAGTTGTTTCTGGCAAAAGCTGTTAATCTCGATCCGGAAGGTGCTTTCATCAGAGATGCTCAGAAACAGCTGAGCACGATAGCGCACGATTTAGATAAAAACAGAACTACTTCAAATTCGCCAGTTGCTGCTCCTGCACAATCGAGTAAAGAAGCTTCCAGTTCTGGTGATACCAAATCCGATGCCAGTCCAAAAGAGCGTGGCGGTTTGATTTCGTCTTTTGCCTCAAAGCTTGGTCGAGACAGAAATGCTGACTCCAAAAGCAAAAAGCCAGTCGATATGTTTGTTCAACCTCCGCATGGCGAGTCTGATTTGAAGCCTAAAGCGGAAGAAGGAAAAAGCGATTTTTGATTCCAGTAAATAAAAGCAAGGTCCAGGTAATCAGCGAAGCCCTGGGGGCAAAACCTGATAAGAACACTGGTTTTAACGACCTTGTTTTAAAAGGAAAACGCGGAGAGTACGATTTGACGCTCACTGTATTCAAGCCCTTTTTTCCTTTTGGGGTGGGGTATCTGCTCAGTTTTCCAAACGCAGAAAATGTCGAATCTAATTCAGACCCTGATTCTCCACCAGCTTTGAAAATGACTGTTCTTCCGCGTTTTGCCAAAGGGCTGATGTCTATTTTTGGTCGTCTTTTTCTGTTTGAATCGAAGGGTCAATCAGTGCAAGACGGAAAATTCGAGCGCAGATTTATCACCTCTTACAATGAAAGAGATTTGATGCTTGCTTATTTCAACGCACCAGATGTGAAAAAAACAATCTGGGATTTGTCGATGAAAGAAGAATTCAACGAGCTAGTGATTAATTCGGACACTGGTGTTTATCTTTATCAACCACAGTCTTTTAACTATCTTTCAGTGGAAAAATGCTTGAGTACATTCGAGGCTTTAGAAAATTTAGCTAATTCACTCACAGAGGTTTTTTATGAGTGATTACATAAAAGGTCTGTTCAAGCGCTACTTAATCAAGTTTCCCCACGAACGACCTCGTTTGGAACAACTGAAGACTCAGTTAGAAAAACGAGGACAAGACATTTATTCCAGAGCCAATATGCAGGGTCACCTGACTGCAAGCGCGCTTTTGATCGACGACGATGAGCGCGCTCTTTTAATTCATCACAAATTTTTGGATATCTGGATTCAGCCGGGTGGACATCTCGATAAAGACGAATGGCCCTACAAAGGGGCGCTCAGAGAGTTTCAAGAAGAAACTGGATTTGAGGGTGTTTCGATGTGGGATTGGCATGAGTCAAATGCAAATATACCTATAGATTTAGACACACACGCTATTCCAGCCAATGAATCCAAGCAAGAAGGCGAGCATTTTCATCACGATTTTTTGTATGTATTGCGCTTGAGCGACGCTGGGCAACAAGGCTCAGCCCTTAGCATTGACTTAAATGAGGTCAAAGATAGCAGTTGGGTGCCTCTTACCGAACTTATGTCTGGAAGGTACGAAGAAAAGCTGCGTAGAGTTGCAAAGAAATTCTTATCTTTTCATAGCAGTCAAGAGAATTCACTAGAGCCTGTGGTAGAGTAAGGGAAGGTTTTAAAAGGAAAATTGTCATGGCAGATACAGCATTAAATACCGAAACTCAAATCGTTTCTATCACCGAGTCGGCAGCTTCCGAAGTGAAAAAACTGCTCGCTCAAGAACCAGATAAAGACGGTCTGCGTCTAGAAATTCGCGGTGGCGGATGCTCGGGCATGTCTTATGGAATGAGCTTCGACAAAGCAAAAGAACAAGACCATGTTATTGAAGAACATGGAGTCAAAGTTATAATCGACCAGAAGAGCGCAATCTACCTTAAAGGCACTTTGCTTGATTTTGAAGGTGGTCTGCAAGGCAAAGGATTCATGATTAAGAATCCACAAGCCAAAGGCTCGTGCGGTTGCGGTAATTCGTTCTCAGTCTAGTTTTTAAATTGTCCAGACTAGTACAGATAGACACAACGAATATTAGAGAGGGCGGCGGTTTATTACCAACCACCGCCTTTTCGCTTATCGAGGTGAAAGGACCTGACGCAAAGCGTTTTTTGCAGGCACAAACAACTAATAATGTCGACTTGCTAGAAGACGGGCAAATGCAGCATTCAGCCGTGCTTGATCGCAAAGCGAAGCTGGTCGGCAATTTTCATTTATATAGAATCAACGAAGAGCATTTCAAAATAGTTTCTGATTCTATTTTGCAAAAGCCCATTCTTGAGCATTTAGACAAATTCTGTTTTGCAGACAAAGTCGAATTTGTTTCTATCCAAAATCAAAAGCTCGGCTATTTGTATGGTTTGCACAGTCGTTTGCTCTTGAGCTCGAAACAGACACAAGAACACAGTTTTTTTGAGGCAGATTACGGTAAGATTTCGTTTGCTGGTAACGATGCTGAATATTTCAAGTTTTCACAGACAGGCGAAGAAGGATTTCTGCTTTCAATGAGTCTTTCTGATTCTGATGATGCAGATGAAGCCGATCAAAATTTTCTAGCTCAAATAAAGGAAAAGGAAGAGTTGATCGATGTTGCTCGAATCGAGTCTGGCATCGGTAAGTTTGGTGTTGATTTCGATTCAGACAATCTGATTTTTGAAACTGGTCTTGATGTATCGAGTGTGAGTTATTCAAAAGGATGCTTTCAGGGTCAAGAAGTTCTGGCGCGGGTCAAAGCGCAAGGCGCTCCAACGCGGGCTCTTTGTGGCTTGAGAATAAAATGCGACAGCGAAATCGGTGAAATAGAAAACAAGTCTATTATCAAAGATGGAGAAGTCGTTGGCACTTTGACTTCGATTGCAAATTCGAAATTGGCTGGTGGCATAATTGCTCTTGCTTCGATGAAGCGCGATTATAGGGCGCCTGGCAAAACATTTTCTTGCACAATCGACAGCTACCAGACCGCAGTCACCATCAGTGATTTGCCTTTTATACAAATTACAACGCCCAAAGAATTTGCAAGTCGAATGCTTGAGCAAGGGATGAATCTTTTTACTAAAGAGCCGCTTTCATTACAGGCGAAAGACTCCAAAGCGGTATTTTTCTTGCGCATAGCTTTACTCTACAACCCCTTAGCTCTTGATGCATATGAAGCGCTTGGAGTGGTCCTGAACAAGAAGGGCGAGCTTGATGAAGCGATAGGCATCATGGAAGAAATGGCAAGGCTGAATCCAGATTCGGTGATGGCGCACGCCAATCTCTCTGCTTTTTATGTAGAAAAAGGTTGGATTGAAAAAGCTGAAGAAGAAAAGGCTATTTCAATGTCTTTGCGTATGAAAGAGATTATGGCTGAATCTAAACAAAAAGAAGAAGCCGAGAAGCAAAGAAAAGAAAGTGAAGCTGACACCTTAAAGCGACTTGATATGTTTAAGCAAGTTCTTGAAATTGATGGCGATGACTTATTAGCCAATTTTGGAACTGGGTCTTGTCTGGTTGAGTTGGGGCGTTTTGAAGAGAGTCTTGTCTTTTTGAATAAGGCAATTTTAGTGAAACCTGACTACACGAATGCCTACCTTTATTTAGGAAAAGCACATCTTGGCCTGAACGACTCAAATCAGGCTTCGTCCTCGCTTGTCAAAGGTATAGAAGTGGCGGCAAAACGTGGCGACGGTGAGCCTTTGAAGGCTATGCAAATCTTGCTCAATGGGCTTGAAACCAGGATGCCTTCTTAACATTTAATTTTAGATGATTAAGGAAAGATATGATTTTGCCAATCTGCCCTTCAGAGTGAATAAAGTGGATTATGTATGCCCGTGTAATTTTGAACGCAGGGAGATGGTTTCAATATGGGAAAATCTGTAGGAATTGACCT
>CAZFKB010000022.1:7687-35543 GCA_964519785.1 uncultured Candidatus Obscuribacterales bacterium
AACCAGTCGTTATCGCTAACACTGAGGGTGGACGCACTACACCGTCTGTAGTGGCATTCTCCAAGACTGGCGAAAGACTGGTCGGTCAATTGGCTCGCCGTCAGGCAGTAGTCAATCCGCAGAATACCGTGTACTCGATTAAACGTTTTGTTGGTCGTCGCTTTGACGAAGTATCGTCTGAAATGGGCAAAGTAAGCTATCGCGTAATTGCCGGTCCTGATGGTGGATGTAAAGTCACGATTGGCGACAAGAACTATTCGCCTGAAGAAATTTCGGCGATGGTTTTGCGTAAATTAAAAGAAGACGCAGAAAAATATTTGGGTGAAAAAGTGACAAGCGCTGTTATCACAGTTCCTGCTTACTTCAACGATTCACAAAGACAAGCAACCAAAAACGCTGGAGCCATTGCCGGTCTTGATGTTCTTCGTATCATCAACGAGCCTACAGCTGCAGCTCTTGCATATGGTCTAGAAAAAAAAGCTGAAGAAACAATCCTTGTATTCGACCTTGGTGGCGGTACATTCGACGTTTCTATTCTTGAAGTGGGCGAAGGCGTATTCGAAGTAAAGTCGACTTCTGGTGACACCCACCTTGGTGGTGACGACTTCGACTATTGCATCGTGCAGTGGATCGCAGACGAGTTTCAAAAGACCGAAGGCATCGATTTGCGCAAAGACCCTCAAGCTCTACAACGTTTGACAGAAGCTGCCGAGAAGGCCAAAATCGAATTGTCGTCTGTTACTGAAACCACAATTTCGCTTCCTTTCGTAACTGCAAACGAAACCGGACCCAAGCACTTGGATATGCGTTTGACCCGTGCTCGTTTCGACGAATTGACTCGCAGTCTGGTAGAGCGTTGCCGCCCTCCTGTCGAAGCTGCTTTGTTCGATGCTAAATTGACTTACAACAATATCGACGAAGTCGTACTAGTTGGAGGTTCGACTAGAATTCCAGCAGTGCAAGCCTTAGTCAAGAGTTTGACCGGTGGCAAAGAGCCAAACCAGGGCGTTAACCCAGACGAAGTAGTGGCAATCGGTGCTGCTATTCAAGCTGGTGTGTTAGCAGGCGAAGTAAGAGAAGTAGTTCTTCTCGACGTAACCCCACTGTCACTTGGTATTGAAACCATGGGTGGTGTCTTCACCAAACTGGTCGAGCGCAACACCACGATTCCATGCCACAAGTCAGAGACTTTCTCGACCGCTGAAGACAATCAGCCTGGTGTAGACGTTTATGTCTTCCAGGGTGAGCGTCCGATGGCTAAAGACAATAAGATGCTTGGTAATTTCCGTCTGGATGGCATCGCTGCCGCTCCTCGTGGCATGCCGAGAATCGAAGTATCTTTCGATATCGACGCAAACGGTATTCTTTCTGTAAGTGCCAAAGATCAAAACACTGGCAAAGAACAGAAAATTACAATCACTGCTTCGACCAACCTCTCGAAAGACGACGTCAACCGCTTGGTGCGCGAAGCCGAATCGCACGCTGCCGAAGACAAAGGTAGACGCGAAAAAGCAGATCTTCGAAATGAAGCTGATTCGCTCAGCTACTCAATCGAGCATCAATTGCGCGAGTTGGGTGACAAAGCCACACAAGGTAGCAAAGAACGTGCCGAAAAGCTTATTGCTGATTTGAGACAGAAAGTAGAAGCCGACGCAAACGTAGATGACATCAAGTCAATCATGAACGAATTGCGTGGTCTTCAAGTTACTCTGGCTCAAGACGCTAACGCAAGAGCTCAGTCCGCTCCATCCGATGGAAACGGCACAAATGGCAGCTCTGGTGCTGAGCAGAAATCCGGCTCCGGCTCGGATGACATAATCGATGCCGAAATTACTCAATAAAGAGTAAATGCGTCGCATCGCTGGATTATGTATTGTATCGGTATGGATCCTGACCCTGTTTCTGGGCGGGATCCATCCCTGTCATGGAGAGAGTACTAAATATTGGTCTGGTGCTGGCACCATGGAATACAAAACCATGATGCACGAAGAGGTCAAGCGCGAATATTATTTATACAGACCTCAAGGTGTAGATCAGAACGATAAATTGCCTTTAGTCATGGCATTTCATGCTGGAAAAGCCACAGCAAAAGGAATTGATCGCACATGTGGAAATATCACTAAGCTTGCTGATCAGAAAAAGTTCTCGGTGTTGTTTGCGCAAGGTATGGAACAGCACTGGAATGATAGTCGTCCCGATATGGTCAAGCGTTACTATGACGACGTTGGTCTGATCAGAAAAATAATCGACTCGCTTGTGTCTGATGGCTTAGTTGATCCTAAGCGTGTCTATGCCATTGGAATGTCTAACGGTGGATTTTTCAGTCAGTATCTTGGAATTAAGATGCCTGAAAAAATTGCTGCGGTTGCATCAGTGGTGGCGTCAGTTCCGGAATCTTTTCAAAAACTCTCTATAGACAAGCCGTTTCCAATTATGATGACCCTTGGTTCGCAAGATACACTGGTTCCATTTAAAGGTGGAGACATAGGCGGCAAGCTCTTTCCGCACAAACGTGGAAAATGTCTTTCTGCCCAAGATGCGGTTGATTTCTGGTTGAAGAAAAATGATATTACCGCAAAACCCAGTGTCAGAGATTTGCCAGACAAAGATAAAAATGATGGCTGTCAGGTAAGTGTAACAACCTATGGAGACTCTGATGATGACAATCAATTTGTTTATGTCGAAATAAAAGGTGGCGGTCATACTTATCCATCTGGATTGCAGTGGCTTCCAAAAACGTTTATTGGTCCGGTCTGCAGAGACTTCAATGCCAACGAGCTGGCATGGGAATTTTTCAGCAAGCACAAACTCAAATAGGAGGAGAACTCTATGGCAATTGAAACCGCGACATTTGCAGCAGGTTGCTTTTGGGGAGTCGAGGCTGCTTTTAGAGAATTGAAGGGTGTTTTAGATGCCACCGTCGGTTATACCGGTGGGCACAAAGAAGATCCTAACTACAAAGAAGTGTGCACAGGAAATACAGGTCATGCAGAAGCATGCGAAGTGAAATTCGACAACGAAGTAATTACTTTTGACCAGCTCCTGGACGCTTTTTGGAAAATGCACGACCCGACTCAACTTAATAGACAAGGTCCTGATATCGGCACGCAATATAGATCGGCAGTGTTTTTTCACTCACCAGAGCAAGAAGAAAAAACAAAGGCTTCGATGAAAGAATTATTCGAGTCGAAAAAAACGCGCGGACCTATTTGTACACAAGTGGTGCCTGCTCAAAAGTTCTGGCCCGCTGAAGAATATCATCAAAACTATTGCGCAAAGACTGGACGCGGCTTCTGCCACCTATAATCTTTGTGAGAGGGCATTGCGCTTGGCGCAGATTGCATAGTGCCTAGCGTGTAAAGTTTAAAGTTTAACGGGTCACGTGTCACGGGTCACGTGATCCAGTCAGAAAAATACCTCAAGATACAAGGTCTGTGATTTTGCGCATTATTGGGATCACTTTTTCTACTTCGCCTTCGGCAACGGCAACCAGAAGACCGCCACCAAAGTCAGCAATGGCAACGAATCCGCCAGGTGTTCGGTTCACTATTTGATGAACTCGCTCATGTCCTAATTTTTTCATGACATGGTCAGTGTTCATGTAAACACCTAGTGACCAAACTCCAATTGATTCTGCATCGATTTCGTCAGGAAGCGAATTGGCTATTAAAAGTCCGTCGTGACCCACTACCAAACATCCTATTACACCAGCAACCTGGCCGATTTCTAAAAGCAGAGTCTGCAGATCTTCAGACTCTGCAAGAATCGACTTTTCCAAACTTGAGGGGTCTAAAGCTTTTTTGAAAATGGCTAATTGGTTTTTTTGTGAATCCAACGGACCTAGCATCAAGAGCCAGCTTTGACCTAATCCAAATGCAGTAATAAATGTAGACTCGGTTTGAAAAGAAATGCATCTGAGCTTTCCATAGCGCAAGTCATCCAAAGTAGTTTTACAGTTTTTAGCCAGAGCAAGAAATCGAAATGAAATGAGTTCACCGTCTAAATCAGACGGTAAATCTGCTAAGAGAATTCCTCCCGACTGGTTTATTATCATATAACCAGTTAACGAATTGTCGGCATTGAGACTTTCAAGAAGGCGTTCAAGCCTTTGTCTTGAAATGTCGTCGTCTTGCGAACTCACGTTTTTCTAAGAAACGAGGTCGGTGATCTTGCGCATCAATGGAATCAAGGTGTCGGTATCTGTGCCATCGGTGATGGTGACAAGCAGACCGCCACCAAAGTCAGCAATGACAACGAATCCGCGAGGTGTGCGAGACACAATCTGGTGAACACGCTCGTGACCCATTTTCTTCATTACGTGTTCGGTGTTCATATAAACACCTAGTGACCAGACTCCGATTGATTCTGCATCGACTTCTTCAGGCATGGTGTTGGCGATGAGCAAGCCATCGTGTCCTACGATGACAGAGCCAATGACTCTTTGCTGTGTGCCGATTTCTTTGAGTAATGTTTGTAAGTCTTCGGAAGCTTCAAGAGTCAAGACGCGCATCTTGAGTTCGGACTGCTCGGAGCCGGTTATTTTTCCGAGCTTTTCCATGTCGCTCTGGTCGAGCAAGAATTTACCGATGGCTGCAATTCTTCCTGAGCCGGTTTCTTGTTTTTCTGGACCAGCATCCAATTTGCCGATACCTTCGATCTTGGGTGGTGGCAGACCTGGAGAAACCGCTTGTGCTGCAGGTTCTGGAGCCTGTGGAATTGGCATCGCCGGTGGTGTGTTTACCTGGATGGGCATTGGACCCGTGGCAGACATGTCGAAATTCTGTCCCGGCATTGGCATTTCAGCCGAACCGAATGCAGGAGGCATTGGCGCTCCGCCGAATGCAGGCGGGGTTGGGATGGATGGAATCTCCGGCATCGGAATTGGGGGTGGCGGCTCAGGCATTGGAATAGGGGCCGGAGCAGGAATTGGAGCTGGAACAGGTGGTGCTGCTACAGGAGCCGGTGCTGGGGCTGGTGCCTGCGCAGGCATTGGGGCCGCACTAGGCGATGTTCCTTGTTCTCCTTCTGGAGTGTTCTTAATAAGCATTTTGTCGAAAATGCGATCCAGTTCAGCATCATTGACGTTAAATAATTTGGAAGGATCCATTGGCGCCGCGGGCGGGGCTGCAGGAGCAGGAGCTGGCTCTGGAGCCGGTGGAGGTGCTGGCACTGGTGCTGGTGCTGGTGCCGGAACCGGTGCTGGTTCTGGAAGAGGAGTGTATCCTTCTGGCATCGCAATTGTAGGAAGCGATGGAGGAGCAGCAGGAGGAGTGAATCCAAATGAAGGTGGAGCTGGCTCACCAAAAGCTGGAGGCTGACTAAAGTCAAATGCTGGCGGCGATGGAGGAGCTGCTGGAACAGGAGCAGGAACCGGAACGGGCGCTGGAGCTGGCGGAGGAAATTGTCCTTGTGCCGCGGCATTTGCTCCGCCATTATCTTCTGGCGCTCCCATCTTTCTATAAATTTCGTTGACCATTTGGTCATCGACTTTCATTATTCCGTTTCCAGGCGCTGCTTGTGCTGCTGCACCAAAATCTGGCGCTGGAGGGGCGACAGGTACGGGAGCTGGGGCCGGTATTGGAGGTTGAGCAGGAGCTGGTGCACCCCAGGCTGGTGGAGCTTGCTGTGCAGGCAAATTGCCAGCAGTTTGATTTGCTAACCTTTGCTCTTTACTAGGAATGGGTTTGATGCGCGGAATTGATGGATCGGCAGGTGGTTCGCTCTCTACTGGTGCACCCCATGCTGAAGTCACTGGAGGGGCGCTTGCAGCCAATGGAGTAGAATCGATAGGAGCCATTGGGGCGACATTAGGAATATTTGCCATGGCGGCTGGTACCGGTGGCGGTGGCGGTGTCGCTGGCGGGTCGAAAACCGATGGGGCTGGCATTGGCGGCTCTGGCATCGCAGCGGGTGCAGGAGCAGGAGCAGGAGCAGGAGCACTGGTCTCGGGTGCTTGTCCAGCTCCCGGGTTGACCATGGCGCCTGTGCGCATCAGATCATCTTGAACACCAAGATTTTCTTTGAAAACTTTTTCTATTGCCTGATCGTCGATTTTCTTGCCAAACAGATTGTTGCTTGCCACTTCAGGCGCAGGTGCAGGAGCAGGTTCAGGAGCGGGCGGCGGAACGGGAGCTGCCGCAGGAGTGCCCTGACCAAAACCGGGTGGGGGGCTGTTTGGATCGAATTGTGGAATAGCCGCAGTAGGTAACGAACCGAAACTGGGCTGCTCAGGTTGTTGAGGCGCTGCTTGTGCGCTTCCCCATGGACTGGATGCTTCTGCACTTCCTCCCCATGGATTGGCAGGAGCAGGCGGGGGCGCAGGGGCCGGTACAGGAGCTGGAGCTGGGTCTCCCCATGGATTAGATGCTGCAGGTGCCGGAGCAGGAGCTGGGTCTCCCCATGGATTAGATGCTGCAGGTGCCGGAGCAGGAGCAGGCGCAGGGGGTGGTGCGGATGTCGTCAACCCTTCGCCAGTGAACTGAAATGCTTTGAACGAACCGGTCTCCATTTGTTCGCTTTGAAGTTGCCAGCTTTCTCGGGCGCTTGCAGCTTTGTTTTCGACAGGAGCTTCTTGAGCTTGGGCAGCTCCTCCCCAAGGGTTTGGTGGCGCTGATTTTGAACCCCATCCGCCACCAGAAGACGATGTATCCTGTGCTGACGCTTGAGCAGCTGCTGGCATGCCCCAACCGCCGGTGCTGGTATTATCTGCAAATGCTGGTGCCGGTGGTGGCGCAGGTGGTGCGGGCTCGGAGGGTGCTGGTGCCGGTGCTCCCCAGCCGCCGGTACTCACATTGTCCGTAAATGCAGGAGCAGGTGCTGGTGCAGGAGCCGGAGCGGGAGCAGGCGTTGGTGTTGGAATGCCCCAACCGCTATTCATATCAGCTGCCGGTTCTGACACCGGTACTGGTGCTGCTGGAACAGCGCCCCAATTTGTACTGGAAGCAGTTTGTGCGCCGCCCCATTGATTGTCTTGTTTGCCCCAGGTATTTGGGACTTGTTGATCTGCTACTACTGGTGCCGGTACTGGCGTAGGAGCGGCTCCCCAGCTACCGCTAGTGCTTGGAGCAGGCTCGGGTGCAGGAGGAGTTTCAGGTACGCCCCAGGCTGAGGCCGCTGATTCTGCCGGTTTGGCTTGAGCCGAATTGCCCCATTCTCCGGTAGTGAAACCAGAGCTTGCATCGCCTTGTGGTTTTGGAAGACCCCAGCCACCAGTGCTACCTAACTGATCTGAGGCAGGAACCGCAGGTTCGCTTTTCATTTCTTGGACGGCATTTGATTGCCAGGAACCACTTAGACCAGGTGGAGTTGCCCAGGTTCCAGAACTTGTCGCGTTGAAGCCACCGCCATTGGTGCTGGGCTGAGGTGGAGGAGCTGATGTCGGTGCCCATTCTCCAGAAGACATAGCTTCGTTGTTGACACTCCAGCTAGAGCCGGAAGACTGAGAATCGCCAGAGCTTCCGCCCCAGGAATTAGATCCAAAACTAGCAGTAGAACCACCCGGTGCAGAGCCACCCCATGAGGATGAGCTATCAGGCGCTGAAGAGGGAGCGGGGTTAGGAGCTGGCGCAGGAGCCGGTGGAGCTGCACCCCAAGAAGATGCGCTATCAGGAAGTGTTGGAGGTGCACCCCAAGAAGAGCCGGTAGAAGCTTGAGGCGATTCCTGGCTTGGAGCTGGAAATGGCGCTGCAGTCCAACCACCCGATGTCGAGGGTGAAGGAGCGGGAGCTGGTGGCGTACTTGGTGGCGCACCCCACGATCCGCCTCCGGAGAATCCTGGACCGGGCATCGGATTCCAGCCACTATCTGTGGAGGTTTGCGATTGACCTTGGGTAGGTGCAGGTGCTGGAGCTGGCATTGGGGCTGAAGGAGCAAGACCAATAGGAGAGCTAGTCATGCCACCAAAATTAGATGGTTGTTGAATTGGTTGAAAACCTGAATCCTGAGATGGGCTTGTTGAGCCAAAAGCTGCGGGTTGTCCCCAGCTAGAGCCAGAAGCAGGAGCACCAAATTGATTGTTTGCTGGGGCTTGAGCTGGCGATGGGCCTTCTTCCCAGGCTCCACCAGCAGGAGGTGGTCCCCATTCAGAATCGTCGTCTGCTGCATCATGACCCTTGGGAGGTGCACTTTGCCAGGCTGCCTGGCCTTGTGGGGTTGGCATACCACCTGATGAAATTGGTCCCTGACTAAGTCCTATTCCCCCTGGAGGAGGTGCAAGTCCAATAGAACTACCTGGGTGTTGAGTTTCAAATTGCGATTGAGATGCTGCGGGAGGTTGATTCCACTGATCGGCTCCCCCTTGCATTCCCATGCCTGTATCTGGGTTTCCAAACGAGTTGGGTGCGCGTCCTTGAGACCAGTCGGAAGGACCGCCACTGGCTTCGGCTCCAGATTGCGTATTCCATTTGTCGCTTGATTGTTGGTCTTCAGCGCCATCGGGAATTTTGTTTGATTCAGTTATTTTTCGGCGAATCGTTTCTGCCAGTGTGAGTGGTGCCTCATCGGCTAAACTTTCTGCACCGGTTTCAAATCCGAACTTGCGACCAAGTGAGCCTGTCGTCGACTGCTGCTCTCTGCTGTCGCGCATTTCGGTTTGAGCTGAACTGCGTCCCATTGACTTGAGGCGCTTTGTGACGCCATCGTCGTCGTCCATCGAAGGATAGCTGCCTTTTTTGCCCTTCTTATCTTTTTTGTCTTTTGGTTCAGCACCACTTTTGTGCGGGAAAGATGATCCACCAGACGATTTTTGTTGACCTTTGGAACCACCACCGCCGCCACCACCAAACATTGATGTAATAGCACCGAAAATATTGCCTTTTTGCTGAGGTAGTTGTTGTTGAACCTGTTTAGTAAGAGATTCGGGATTGGGCGGCATATACTCGTCAGGTAACGGCGCCTCTTCAGCTCCTTCTATCATTTGCACCATTTGATGATCAAAACGAGCGCAAGATTCGCAAGCTTCTAAATGCGAATCGAGAGAGCCGGACTGCTGACGGCTCAAGTCCTCGTCAAATCGTTTTTGAATTAAGTGTCTAAATTCGGCGCAGTTCATATTTGTTTCTAGAGAGCCAAAACGGCTTGAGTGTTTTCCTTAAAAAGCCTTCTATTATAGATCTTATCCTTTTCCCAAACATTTAATGATGGAAACTCGTGCTCGGTAAAGAGCTGCCATGCTCATTTCAACCGATTGGTTCATCACTGCTGCAATTTGCTCATAGTTCAAATCGAGTGAGTGACGTAAATGAAAAGCCCTTTGCTGCTCGGGGGGCAAAGAATTGATGCAACGCTTGATGCGCGGAAGCCCAAGCAGGACGGTGGTTTCCCAGTCCATACTGGCTGATCCGTCTTGACTTGGGTCGATACTGGGATTGTCGTCTGGAATTCCTGAGTTTTGAGCGTGATACTCGACACAAGCATCCACTACAAAGTCGGCAAGCCATTGCCAGATGGTTATTCCACTATCTTTTTTAGGGATGCTGTCTTGCAAAGAAGAAAGAGCGTTTCGAAAAGCCTCTATTGTCAGTTCCTGGGCGTGCTCCTGATTGTCAGAAGCAATGAATGCAATAGCGTAAACCCTCTCAAGGTTCAGGTAGACGAATTCATTTCGCTTTTCATCCCCACCTTTTTTGATTTCATTCAAAATCGATGTGGCTGAAGTATTGATGTTCTTGCTTGATGGTAAAAGAGCCATTTATTTTTTTTGTTTCCGGCTTTTTTTTTAATCCCTTTAGTTCAAGTACCCAAAAATTGGTCCAATGGATACAATTCATGCCTGAGACTGTCAGGCATAAGGCACAGATTTACTACCCTTGCCTGATTAGATGATTCAAAAGAGATTTATCCCGAGTCGCCAAATGTCTTATAACTAGTTTTTGCACGGACCATTTAAATGGTCATGTGCCCAAATCCCCCTCCTTTTTTAGATGTACCACAATTATTAAACTTATACGCTAAACCTTATTCTCTCTATTAGTTATTAGACAAAGATGGCAACTCAAAATATTTCAAAATTCAAAGTCGAAAGTCTCGAACCCACCAGTTTTAGCCTGTTCAACGTCACAAGAGACCCGCGCGCATTCGCTCCTGACGACATCAAAGCTGCTTGTAACAATCTCTCAATCAGAGAATTACCCGACTCTCAAGCCAAGTTGAGCAGCCAGAGCCACTTCTTCTTACGTTATTTATTCACTGAGTTTTTCCAAAAGGCTCACCAATCAGGTTTATATAACCGTCAGCGCGACTTGTTCGAAGCGATAGGCAGAATTGATCACGGCGAAAGCGAGCCGGTCACTTACGGAATGTTTTTCAATAAGGCTTTGTGGCCTTGCAAGGACATTACTCTTTTCGACAAAGACAAAAATCCATTGATAGTGGCAAGGTTGGTGGATGCTCAAAACGATTCTGAGCGCAAAGATAAGAGCAATGCAATGGACTGGTTGCGCAATTTTGTAGACAAATTGAATAAGTTGCAGACCCGAAAGAATTGCGTAGCCGGCGCTTTCTTTGCCTTTGTAGGGGATTTTCCTGCAGAGCTCAAAGAGCGTGTCGAAACTCTTATTGGCGGTAAAGACCCTGTTGCAAGATACGATTGCAAGCTTCCTCCGCCTGCGATGCTATCATTCAATTTGCTTGAGATGCATGCGACAAGTGATACTACAGGTGATGACGAAAATGAGTCAGACGCGCTCGATTCCAATTATCGCAGTGTTCTTGTCTTGCCTCAGCTCAAGAATTAAAGCGGGATATTTCCGTGCTTACGCGATGGGCGCTCTACTCTTTTGTTCTTTTGCATTTCTAGAGCGCGAATCAAATGGTCGCGTGTTTGCTCTGGCAAAATGACATCGTCTACATAGCCTAGCTGAGCGGCTATGTATGGATTGGCGAATTTGTCCTTATATTCGCTTACGCGCTCATTCAAATACTCTTTAGCTTGATTTTTCACTTCTTTTCTATACAGAAGATTCACGGCTGCTTGCGCTCCGACTACAGCAATCTCAGCGGTTGGCCAGGCAAAGTTATAGTCGCCGCCCACATTTTTAGAGCCCATCACGTCGAATGCTCCGCCATAAGCCTTGCGAGTTATAACGGTAAGTTTGGGAACAGTAGCTTCGCAGTATGCGTAAAGCAATTTAGCACCGTGGCGGATTATGCCATCGAATTCCTGGTTAGTACCTGGCAAATAGCCTGGTACGTCTACAAAAGTGATTATTGGAATATTGAAGGCGTCGCAAAAACGTACAAAACGAGCGGCTTTGGTTGACGCGTTTATATCTAGACATCCAGCAAGCCATTTTGGCTGGTTAGCGACGACTGCCACTGCTACTCCATTTAAGCGAGCAAAGCCTGTAATGATGTTTGCCGCATACAGGGGCGACATTTCAAAGAAGCTGTCTTCATCAAAAATTCGAGTGAGCACATCGAGCATGTTATATGGTTTGGTCGGGTCAACGGGAACCATTTGACGCAGCTCGTGGGCTCGTTTGGGTGCCATTGCCTGTTCTGATAATACTGGAGTGAGTTCCATATTATTGCTTGGCAGATATGAAAGTAGACGGCGAGCCATTATGAACGATTGCGCTTCGTCTTCTGCCATCAATTGAGCTACACCAGATTTGGTGTTATGAACTCTTGCACCACCGAGGTCTTCTAGAGTGACTTCTTCTCCAGTAACTGTTTTCACGATTTCAGGTCCCGTCACGAACATGAAACTCTTGTCTTTGACCATGATGGAAAAATCAGTCACAGCAGGACTGTATACTGCTCCACCAGCACATGCACCATAAATGATTGAGATTTGCGGAATCACTCCTGAGCACTGGACATTTCGATAGAAAATATCCGCATAACCGGCAAGCGATTTCACTCCTTCCTGGATGCGTGCACCACCGCTTTCGTTCAAGCCAATGATTGGACAACCACCGTTTTTGGCCAGATCCATCACTTTGCATACTTTGCGGGCGAACACTTCTCCAAGGGCGCCACCAATGAAGGTGGCATCGTGAGCGAATAAGTAAACTGGTCTTCCATCAATTTTGGCTTGGCCAGTAATAACCCCGTCTCCCAGAGCTTTTCTGTCGTCCATTCCAAAGTCGCTGCATTCGTGTAGTGCGTATCGGTCGATTTCAAGAAAACTATCTTTGTCGACCAAATGCTCAATTCTTTCGCGAGCGTGAAGATATCCCGCTTTATGTCTCTTTTCCACAGTCATTTGATCCATGAGACCGGCTTCTTTTTGTCTTTCTTCCAGTTCGCTATAGGGATCTTTTTGTGTTTTAGTGTTCATGCGGTCTCCCGTTTTCTCTTTAGACAATGTGCGATAAAAAATGGTGAACTATGGTCAAATAAATGGTCATTGTAGATACGTCGAGCAAACTCGTGATGAATGGACCGCTTGCGTGTGCCGGGTCAATTCCAATTTTCTTGAAAACCATGGGCATGGCGGTTCCGACCGTCACGCCAAAAGTCATTGTTATTACAAGTGAAACAGCAACAACAAGACCCAGTTCGTGGCGCGAATTATTGACCAGCAAGCTTACTATGAAAGTAAATACGCCACAGCAAATAGCAAGCAAGAGTCCTACTCTTACTTCGTGCCAGATGTTCCTTGCCACCATTCTGGTCGTCAGTTCAGCTCGGTTACTTGAGCTTCTTATCACGATACATGTACTTTGAGTCGCCACAGAGCCTGTTACCCCAGACAAGAGCGGCATGAAAGAAGCCGCAGCAACTGTTTGTTGGATAACTGAATCAAAATGAGTGATGACTGTACAAGAGCCGGTTTCTATTCCTAAGGTGATTAAAAGCCATGGCAATCTTGCAGCAAATGCTTTGCGGACGTTAGATCCAAGCTCTTCTCCATCTTCGGTTGGGTTGATACCAGAAGATTGATAAATATCTTCTGTAGCCTCTTCGCGCAGAACGTCGATAATGTCGTCGCTTGTGATTACACCGCAAAGTTTGCCTTCATCATCGACTACAGGCAGTGAATGTAAGTCATAGCGTTCAACCTTTTTGGCAGCTTCTTCCTGGTCGTCTGAAGTGACGACTTTCACGACATCTTTATCCATCACCGCATCAAGCCCTGTGCCGGCTTCGGTGGTGATGAGTTCTCTTACTTTGACTACGCCGACTAGATAATTTGCTTCATCGACCACATAAACGTCATAAATGTCTTCTTCTAAATCTTCGTACTGTTCGCGTAGATAATCGAGCGCCTCGCCAACTGTCATGCGCGAATACAAAGACAGATAATCGGTAGACATGATACCGCCTGCTGAATCTTCGTCGTATGCAAGAAGTTGTTTGATGTCGGCTTTGGTCTCCACATCGGCGATTTGCTCGATAATTTCAGCCGCTTTTTCTTCTGGTAGTTCGGATAACAAGTCAGCTGCATCGTCGGGTGACATATTGCTGATTAAGGGAACCACGCCTAAATTACCGAGGTCTTTTAACAGATTTCTTTGATTTTGAGGTTCCAGTTCAGTTAGAACCGCACTGGCATTGTCGAGGTCGAGCAATCTAAAACAAGAAAGCCTGTGCTGCGGCTCCATTTCTTGGAAATATTCAGCCAGGTCATAGGGATTGATATCGTTTATAAGAATGCGCAAGCGTTGACGCTCGCCGCTTTCTGCGAGCGAGACCAAATCCTCTAACGCTATTGCCATTCGTTCTGTCATGGCCATGTCCAGGTCAAAGCTTGTGAAACAAGCGAATCAGCTCAATCACGCACAAATCCGCCGACTATAACCCTAGCAAGGTCTAAAGCCCAAAAGTTGGAAATTTATCTAATTGCAAAGAAGAAATTAGTCGTCAAGATAACCGACTAGCTTATTTGACCACGAAGGTTGTCTCAATTTCCTGAAAGCCTTGTGTTCAATTTGTCTCACGCGCTCTCTTGTGATGTTGAACAATCTGCCCACTTCTTCAAGCGTTCTTTGTCTTCCATCTTCAAGCCCGTAACGCAAATGCATGATGTCACGCTCGCGTGGGGTGAGCTGGCTTAGCATTCTGCCTATGTCTTGACGCAACAGTTCGTCCTCGGTCATGTTGTCAGGACGGTTAGAATCAGAGTCTTCAATGAGATCTCCTAGATAAGTTTCTTCGTCTCTGTTTAATGGCATCTCCATTGAGACTGGCTCACGATCGGCGGTTAGAATCTCCTGGATTTTGCTTACCGGGATGCTCATTGCTTGAGCCAATTCTTCGTCGGTTGGTCTGCGACCCAAATCTTGAGCCAATTTTGCGCTCATCTTTTTGAGTTTGTTCATCGACTCGACCATATGTACAGGCACGCGAATAGTGCGTGATTTGTCGGCCAGTCCGCGACTTATGGCTTGTCTAATCCACCAGGTGGCATACGTAGAAAATTTGAATCCTTTAGTATGGTCAAATTTTTCAGCAGCTCGAATCAAACCAAGGTTTCCTTCCTGAATCAAATCCTGGAAGGGCAGACCTCTATTCACATATTTTTTGGCTATAGAAATTACAAGACGCAAATTGGCTTGAATCAATTTTTGTTTGGCTTGGGCGTCGCCTTCAGAAATACGCCTGGCAAGGTCGATTTCCTCGTCGGGCTTGACCATCCGCACGCGACCTATTTCTCGTAGATAAAGTCTGACAGAATCCTCGGTGAATCCATCGCCACGCTTAGGAATTGGAATTTCTTCCACTTCGATTTCGTCTTCGACCTCGTTATCGAGGTCGCCATCGACTTCCAATTCAGACCAGTCTTCTGCTAAATCATCGGATGTCCGAGATTTGGCTTTTGGTTTTGCTCCCACTTTTTTACCACTCAAAAGATTCATGCCTCTTATCTACCCAGTTAGTCGTAGTCTGTAGCGTCCCTGGTTCGAATTAACTTTTGTAAATTTGCCCGGGTTTATGCGAGAGTAGATATCCAATAATGGGCGACCTGAAATTATGCTCAAGTAGTATTATGTTCTCCTCGCCTAGAGGTATCTGTCGGTGTTGGAAGGTAGCTTATCGGACGCAAGCGTAGCTGGGCTATTGCAGCTGCTTTGTCACGAGACTCAGAAGTCTTATTCCATTCAAATAAGAAGGATGGGACAAGTATGCAATGTTTTTGTCTGCAAAGGAGAAGTGGCATCTGTCACTTTTGGAATTCTGGAGGGGGTCGAAGCGCTCTCAGAAGTTCTTTTTTGGGATGAAGGCGAGTTCTGGGTGGAGCGTTTGGAGACTGTATCTGAAACTGCTTTGTTCGAAAAAGAACGCAATCTCAATATCAAATTCGATAGTCCCACTAGCCTGGCTTATTACTGTTCCTTTTTGAAACAGAATAATGTCGGTTTGCATACCGAAATTGTGCCTTCTTCCAATTTTGGAACGCAAGAATGGCAACAAGCCTTGCAGCGCGAACCTTTAGTGAAGGACGATTTTACAGTGATTGGCTGGATCACCGATGGTCGTACAATGCGTCAAGCCATGGTCGAATTGAATTTAGATTTGAAGGCGGCCCTCAGCAGTCTGTATCGTTTGCTTGCAACACGCTCTGTAGATGTAGTGCGACCGCTTATTCAAGACGCCGATGTAGGCGACGATATAAAAAATTCAAGCGATAATTTGCCCGTTCAAAGACGGGTGCGCAAGACTCAAGATGTTGAATTGAAAAAAGGTGCTGGCTCCATGATCGGAGTAGATACCCAGGAGATTCCTTCACTTCCAAAAGATATGGTGATGGATCAAAGTAGCACTCATGAAGAAATCAAACCTGAGGCGAATAAAAAACTAGCTGAGCTTGCTGTTAAAACTAAAGCACCAGATACGGTGCCAGGGCTTACACGCGAAGAGGTGAAAAGACCTGATCTTTCCTCAGCCAGACCAGAAAATCTTCAAGACGAAGAAAAGTTAGTAGATGAAAATGGCGAAGAGTTCGACCCCAGACTCACCGATTTGCTACCCATCGTCTCCATAGATATAGAACGTCTTTTGAATAGTAATTTTAGTGTTACCAAGGAAGGCAAAGAACGTCTTTTAGACGATGAATTGCACGAGCTGGTTCGTCAGGTGCTTATTGACACAACAAACGGTAAAACACTGGTTTCAGTTTTGACCGATTCGAGTTTGACCGAAGCTGCTGTGCTTGCCACATACAGATATTGTCTGGAAGAAAAGCTCATCAGTCATTATGACCCTGTTATTTCGCTAACAATTGAGCTTGTGATGGCCAAAATGGAACTAGAGCAATATTTGCTTCAAAGAAGAAGAATAACTGGCGATCAATTGCAAGATTTGATTACAATTGCCGGTCGTCAAGGTATTGGGCTAGATAAGCTATTGGTGGGAGCCGGTTACCTTTTGCCGGTTGATATGGACCGTTTAAAACAAGAACAAGATCGCTTCTCTAGCAAGTAGATGAGCCTAGAAGGGCACTTTGTGATATAGTTTCCATTCTTATATTTTTTGACGCAGAGGAAAAAATGACTCATCAATATAACGCCAGAGAAAAGCGTGCTCGTAGAAAAGCGAAAGCTGGGCGCAAACTCGAAGCTACTCGCAAAGCCATTGCAGCCGCTGGAAAAAGCAAACCAAAATCTGAAAGCCAAAACTAATTCAGACAAAGTTGAGCGAAGCAGCTGTCAAAACCAATAAGCGAATAATGTCCGGTATGCGTCCTACCGGACGCTTGCATTTGGGGCATTATTTCGGCGTTTTGGTCAACTGGGTGGAATTTCAAAATCAATATGATTCGTATTTTTCGATTGTTGATTGGCACGCTCTTACCACTAAATACGAAAATTCGGACGAAATCAATCGCAACGTTTTAGAAGTGGCGCTTGATTGGCTTGGCGCTGGTATCGATCCTGAGCAATGCACTTTATATGTGCAATCGGGTGTGCCTGAAATTGCAGAATTGCATTTGCTTTTGTCTATGCTCACTAAACAAAACTGGGTTGAGCGTGAGCCCACACTAAAAGACATGGTCAAGATGCTTGCTGCAAATGAAGAAGAAGCGCACGATAAGCTGACTTATGGCATGCTTGGTTATCCGGTTTTAATGGCTGCCGATATTTTGTCCTTCAAAGGCGAGCTTATTCCAGTTGGAAAAGATCAAGAATCGCACCTTGAGTTTGCTCGCAATCTGGCACGTAAGTTCAATTCGTTATATGGTCAGGATATCTTTCCTGAACCAAAACCACGCTTTACCGAAACACCGCTGCTCAAAGGCATTGACGGTCAGAAAATGGGCAAGTCTTTCAATAACGACATCAAGCTTGCTGATACCGCTGAAGATACCGCAGCTAAAGTCAAAAAAATGATTACAGATCGAACTCGGATAGCAAAATCTGACCCTGGACACACCGACCTTTGCGAAGTGCCATGGCCGTTTTATAACATCTTCTTGCCCAAAGAGTCCGATGCCTGGTTGAAAGTTAAAACCGAGTGTGAAACAGCGCAAATTGGTTGTGTCGATTGCAAAAAGAATCTGGCTGGCTTAATCAACGATTATTTTGCTCCGATCAGAGAACGGCGAGAAAAGTTAGCTAAGGACGAAGCGCAGCTGTATAAGATTCTGGAGCATGGCAATCAGAAGGCGCGCAAAGTAGCTCAGGCTACTCTTTTGCAAGTGTACGACGTGATGAAAATGAAAAACTGGTCTTTAAACAGATAATGATTGCTTGCCAGCGTTATTTACTCTGGGCTTACAGTATTTGCGTCTTCCTTCCCATAACGATACCGTGGGTAGTGCTAGGACTTGGAATAGCATTTTCGATTATTATGATCGCAAAAGAGCGCAAATATACCTTGCCGCCTTTATTTGGACCGCTTCTTGCTCTTTCTTTATGTGTATTCATTTCGGGTCTGGTTGGTCACGGATTGAAAGACGGGCTCGATGCACTGCTAAGTCTTAAAGCGCTTCTTGTTTATTTCTGGGCGCATTTTGCCTTGAGCAAGTTGAATGAAGAACGTCTTCGAGTCTTACTGATTCTTTTGACAGTTGGAGCAGTCGATGGCATCTGGGGCATGATTCAGCAACTCTTGAACTTTCACCCTTTTGAAAAATTTCAATATTTGCAAGCAACCGGATTTGTTCGCAATCCAATGGCGTTTGCAGGAGAAATGCAGGTGACCTCGTGCATGGCTCTGGCTCTTTGTCTTACACTAAAAAAAGAAGACCTGCCCATCCCTAAATATGTTCTTTTGATCCTTACGCTTGCCAATTTTCTTGGAGTCATTTTTGCAAGTGAGCGCAGCGCGTGGCTTGGCATAGCTGTAGCAGTTCTTGTAATTGCTTTTTTCGTGTCTTTCAAATTATTTTTTCAGACAATTCTTGCCGGTATAGCACTTGTCGCAGTACTCTGGTTTACCGTACCTGTTGTAAAGACTCGTCTTGAGCCGCTTTTGACTAATGCTCAAAGTGATACTAGCACCAAAGTGCGTTTTATGATTTGGGACCAAAGTTACAAGATGTGGAAAGAAGGACCTGTTTTGGGGCGAGGAATCAATAATTTTCCCAAGCTCGATTATAAAGAAGCAATTGTTCCAGGCGTTTCAGAACACCTTAGCCATGCTCATTCCAATTATTTGCATTTACTGGTTTGTCTTGGATTGCCTGGACTTCTTGCTTTTTTAGTCTTGCTTGGGCAGACCTTCTATCTTGCATTGTCTAATTGGTACAAAGGGGCAACTAAGCTCGATAAAGCCCTTGGATTGGGTGTTTTAGGTGTTGTTGTTTCACTTAGCGTTGCGGGTATATTCGAATACAATTTTGGAGCTGGACATGTCCGGCTCATTTCCTGGTTTGTATATGCGTTTTTATTGACTCTAAACTCTTTGCCTGGTCCAGCTCAAAGACCTGAAGCGCATAGCGGTGATGATGCCTGACATGGCTACAGATAAAGTCATTGCAAGCCAGGCTCCACTTGGTCCCATGTCCAGACCCAGTACAAACCAGTAAGCAAGCGGTAATCGAATGAGCCAGTTACACACGAGTGTAATCCACATTGGAGTTTTGGTATCACCAGCGCCTTGCAGAGCTCCAGACAAAATCATCGCAATAGCAAGAAAAGGCTCGCAGAATGCTGCTATACGCAAATAGCTTGCAATATGTGGGATGGTGACAGGGTCACTACTAATCCACGAGGCTATGTTATCGGCAAGTAAAAACATAAAGGTAGCAAGTACAGTCAGGCTCCAGAAGCCTACCGTAGCCATTTTTACACCAGCCTGATATGCACGTTTGACTTTTTTAGCGCCAAGATTTTGTCCCACTATAGATGACACTGCCATATTCAAAGCCATGATAGGCATGAAGAGCAAAGCTTCGATACGCATTCCTACTGCAAGGGCAGCAAGCGCTGGCGTGGGGGAATCACACTGAGACAAAATGAAATATAGTACGAATAAACTGGTTGCCCATCCGAGTCTTTGTAATGCCGAAGGCACACCGATTTTTACCACACGTCTGATGCGATCCATTTCTATAGGCATGAAATGATGAAACGATGGCGCCAGTTTTGAGCGACGCAATAAGAACAAGCCTAAGAGCGATGAACTGAAAGAAGCGACCACAGCCGATATGGCAATACCTTGAACGCCAAGATTGGCTACCGGCCATTGCAATACTACAGTCAGAAAATCTCCAATTACAGTTAGTGACGTGAAACAGGCAACAAGAACTAGAGGCGTCTTAGCGTCTCCACTTGCTCGCAAAGCTGAGTTCATCACAGAGACGATACTGAATGGAATTATATAGAAGCTGTAGATACATAAATACTGTCTGGCTAAAGCCTGTACTTCAAGCGAGTTTGAAAACATCGAAAGTGACATGATGCCAAATACAAGCAATGCAAGAGATAAGACTATCCCAAACAAAAATGAAAAAAGGATCGACTGAGCAGTGAATTTCACCCCTTCTTCATAGTTTTTCTCGCCCCAGTATCTCGATACGATTGCTGTGGTTCCCATGCTCACTCCCATGATTAGAAGCATGGCAAAAAATGCTATGTGCTCCGAGATTCCCACGGCTGCTTGACTTGAAGTGCCAAGGAACCCTGCGACATATAGATCGCATATGCCCACCAGTGAGTTTGCGACCGTGGCAATCAATAATGGCCAGGCCATGACCCAGCAGGCACGCCACAGATTGCCTGTGACTAAAGTATCGTCGATAGGTGGTCTTTGAGCTTCTGGAAGGCTTTCTTGAGCAATCGGACGCTTTTCTAAAGTAGTGTTCAATGTTGCAACTTTTTGTGATGAAACATAAGTTTAAACTTGTAGATGGTATAAATACAAGTTGATTCATTTTTAGAGGAAAGGCGCCGTGAAGCTGCACAGTAGAATTTTCGGTTGGAAACAGGTTTGGTTTGAATTTTCTGAAGAATTCAACGCTCAGATTGACGACCCCAATCCGGATTCGAGCACTTCTAAATTGACAATGTCCATGCCGATTGATGGTACAGACTGGGAATTGCTCTACACCATGGTTCCAGGTGATGACAAACTGAAATCTGACCAGCACACTACTGTAGAGACGAGCATAATCGGCAATGACGATTTTAAGTTTGCCCTCTATCCCGAGTCTTGGTACCACGGTCTGCACAAACTGCTTGGTGTGCAAGATATTGTTGTAGGACACGAAGATTTCGACAAAGCTTTTATGATTAAGGGCTCTGACGAAGCAAAAGTGAAAGCTTTGTTTGACGATCCTGTTTTGAGAAAGCTCTTTTTAGAAGAACCACAACTGCAATACTGGGTTTCGGTCGAACACCAGGAATCGATGCCGACCAGAAAAGCATTGCGCGAAGGTCAAACCAAATTACTGAGCTTGCGAGTAAAAGGTGCTGTAGACGATTTCGAGCGTTTGAAAACCTTTTACAAGCTCAAGCATCGGATTCTTTCCCAGCTAAGCCGTTTGGGTGTTTGTCAAACTTAGGGTTTGGCTCTGCCTTTGGTGCTTCTTCAATAGAATAGAAAACTTCGTTGCTGTTTTCGCTCGACAACTCTTTGAGTCGGTGAATAAGCTCATCGCCGCTCATTTTTAATGTGTGTTCAAGAGGTTCGGTTGCAGCCCAGTCTGTTTGATTTATGAGTTTGTCGCGCAATAGTCTTCCTTGCTCGCTGTCTTTGATTGCGCAAGAAACCATTTTGCCCGGAGTGCTGTCGACACGAAGAGCATATTCGGCTCGGGCAGACTTGATAGTGCTTATTTCCATGGGCTCGTGACAGCCTTGCGTGTGTTTGTGAGTCATGCGAGATGGATAAATAGCCATCACTTTGTCGTCGTGACTGATATAAAACAAGTAAACATAAGACTTTTGATGCGGCACAAGAGTGATGGTGAACTGGTCGCCATACTTGTATTGGTGCTGCGGTTTGTTCCAGATGGTATCTATCAAACGCGCTCTTTGTTCTTTGCGAGTTTTGAAATTGAGTTGTGTTTGCGTGTCCTGGCTGAGCGAGCTTTTAGCAAATGAACTGTTTGAAGAAATCGAGAGTGTAAAAGCTGACAAAAAGACTAGCGTGTGTCTTGAATTCACGTACATTGGCTTGGGGTGGCTTTCTAGTCTAGTTATTCTGGCTCGACACTACCGATGATGACTGCACTTTTGCTTTGTGTGAAGCATATGAAAGTATGGCTTCCACCTGTCCAAGATAGTTGGCGATGTATTGAGCACGGTAGCCTCTTTGGATAAAGGCTTCCAGTCTGAGCCATTCTTTAACTGTGTTGTGCAGACGTTCTATATCTTTATTGACTGAATCAATTTCTGAGGCGCTCGAATTGGTTTTGAGAGCGTGCATTGTTTTTTGAATCACTTCAATCTGAGATAAAACATCGTTTGTGCTTGCGGTATCCGACAGGATATGCCCACGAGGATCTTGGAGGTAACGATTGAGCATTGCTACAAAATCGTCGAATAAAAATCGACTGGCGCGAAGAGGTTCAGATTGAGGCGTCAATAAAGTCTGACGACGATAAGGTCCCATCTTCAAGACATTCAGTTTTTTATCATCCAGGTGTGCGACTGCAAACATTGTCGTACCAAGCGTTCCTGTTGCTCTAGCTGAGTCTAATTGTTCAATCAGACCTGCAGTGTCTATACGCATAATAGCTAATCCTGGATATACAAGTGCTTTATCGGACGTGCTTTCGCGACAATAATCAGCCATTACGGTCAAATTTTGAGCAGTGGAGGCGTAAGTCATTGGGTTCAAAGTATCTATCCACCCATTGGCCACCCATGTTTCCCATTCTTGTTGAATAGCGCCCACGCGCATACGGCGGGGAAAAGCATAGACTGCTGCTGAAATGCGAAGACCAGGTTTTAGTTGATTCAACAATTCTCTCGTTTCTTTGACAAAGCTGCTCACCTGGTGAACTTTCCATGCCATGAAAACTTCTCTTGTGTTTTCATCGAATCTGTCTAGATTCAATCCTGTTTCTTGTTCGAATTTCTGGCGAGAAAGCCAGTTGAAGCCCATTTCGGAACCCTTATTGTTGAAAGGATAGCGAATATAATCGAGCTGGATTCCATCTACCGGATATTTAGTGATTACTTCTGTCATCAAGTCTTTGACATATTGACGACATTCCTTATTAGAAGGATCGATCCAGAATTCAGTTTGTTTGGGAGGGACCAGTTGACCATTGTTGTATGCCATCGCCCATGATATCGGGTGACGCGATAGAACTGGACCAGGATAATCAGCTTCTTTGCCGATTATAGGATTGTGTCTCATATTGCCTACGTTGAAAATCCAGAGCCATGCGTGGATTTCCATTCCGTGTTTTTTTGCTTCTTTGCATGCTGTACCAAGCGGGTCCCAGCTCAAAGTCTCTGGATTTTGATCGGTCAATTTACTTGGATACATGGTGAAACCGGCATTATTGGTTTCAAAATAAATCACGTTGATGCCTGATTGTTTTAAGCGTCCAATCAAGTCAGCCATGCCTTTCGGATTTTTGGTCGAAACAATAGTGCCTCGATCAAGCCACACTGAGCGGGCTTCGACCGGTCGTACAGGCATTGCCTGACCAAATGAAAGAGCATACAACTCGCGTGCTTTGCCCAAATGTTCGTCTGCTTCCTGGAACTTTCGCTCTTTATAAGCTGAATGGAAAAGTTTTGCTTGCTCTTGGGCTTTGTTGAAGCTTTCTTCTATCTGACTTATTGGAACAGCAAATTCGGCTTGTTTAGCCGTTTTTATTGCCTCGTCAGTTCTATTGAATAGAAATGTCAGTTCTTCTCCAATAGTTTGATACTCGGCAAAACTTATCTGAACAGCGGCTTCTTGAGTAATTCCAGGGGACAACTCGTCGAGTGTCATCGATAAGAAACGAGCGTTTGCTGTTATGTCTCCCTGTACTCCAAGAACCCAGCCAAGATAGGCTGCTTGTGTTTTTTTGACGATAGCAAGACCTGTATCCTGTCCTTTCTCGTCTGCCCCGCGCCAGACTGCCAATTTTTTTGTATCAGGTGTAACCACCAGATTTGCCACCATGGTTCCCACTGCAAAATCTTCTTGCATAGGCAGGGGCGTCTCAGTCCAGACTAACTTGTTTCTGTTTTTGAAAATTTGTTGCTGGTTTACTGTTACTCCAGCAAGCGCTGAAATTGCCTGAGCGCGCGATGTTTGTACACCGCCACCATCCATTACTACCAGTTTGCCACCATTGCGACAGTAATCACCAAGACCATTTTGAGCTTCTTGCGAAAGGTCTACACTAAGCGGAATGATAATAGCCCGGTATTTTGAAAGCGATGCCTTTCCTAAAGAAGCGTCAGATTCGCTAATTTCATCGAAGTGCAGATTGGCGTTATTCAATACATTTTTGAATAAGTTGTAGTCATCGTCATAAGTACCCAGGTGTTGGTCTTGATACGAATTTATATTAGTCGTGCTTTTGAGAACGGCTAGAGGAGTGGCATTTTTAGCCAGTGCCGCAATCGTCGTAAAAGATATACTCGATATGAGCAAACAAAAAGTTGCTAATACTTTCAATAAATCTCTCACTCGATTTTGCCTCCTATCTTCTCGATGACTTCGCCAGTCTATCTAATTCGCGTTTTGTATCGCGCTTGGCAATGCTATCGCGTTTGTCATACAAATGCTTACCTTTGCCCAATGCTAAGTCTACTTTGACCCAGTTCCTTTTGAAGTAGAGCTTAAGTGGAATAAGGGTTAATCCTTTTTCCTTAGTCTGGGACTTGAGTTTTAGAATCTGGCGCTTTTGCAGGAGCAGACGACGTTTGCGCAAAGGCTCATGGTTGAAGCGGTTGCCGAATTCATATACAGCGATATTGCAGTTGTATAGATAAACTTCTCCACCCTCAATACGAGCGAAAGCGTCTTGCAAGCTTGCTTTGCCCTGGCGAATCGATTTGACTTCGGTGCCTACCAGTTCAATCCCTGTTTCAAGAGTATCGATAATTGTATATTCATGGCGTGCCCGACGATTTTGGGCCACGACTTTGTAATCTGGTTCAGACTTATCTTTAGAATCAGATTTTTTTTTGTCGGGTTTCTTTGCAGCTGGCATCTATCTACTTTAAGGTATTGACTGCTCTTTATTGACAGTGCATGTTAAGATCTTTTCAAGAGGCTCTGGCAATGATTAAGATTGTCCCGTTTTTCCCAAATGACGCCGCGCAAGTGCGCGCGCTTTTGCGCTACCAGGAAGAGCCGGTACCTTTTGATGCTTTTGTATCTGAAGAAAAGGTGGTCAACGCCAAAATGAGCTTTTGGCAACACTGGGTGCCTATTGCTTTTCATCGCACTACGTCAGTTTATCTGGCTAAAGAAGACAATACGGTGCTTGGTCTTATAGCTCTTGATTCATTGGGCAAATCGAATCATACCTGGCAAGTCAATCAATTGGTCGTGCATCCAAGACACAGGGGACGCGGTATTGCAGAAGAGCTTTTGCGTTATGCCTTGGCATTATTTGGCGGTCAGGGGATTAGCCATTTCTTGTGCGAAGTTTCGAATCAGAACTCTTCGGCTATATCGCTGCTTGTGTCTTGCGGTTTTAGAAGGTGCAGCCGCATTAGCTATTATCAGGTGCCAATCGACTACACGCCGCCTGAGGTCAATTATGGCGATGTCGATTTCAGTGCATTTCGCATCGCCCAACCAGCTGACAGTTTGAAAATCCACGCCCTGCATCAGGAAATCATTCCGCCTGAAGAGCGGCGCATTTTCAATTTTTTGCCAGAAGACTATCGTATAAATGATGTGAAAATGGACCGGTCGCGCTTTAAATTAGAACAAAGTGAATTGTTTTGGGTGACTGAAGAGACAGACAGGCAGGTTATTCCTTGCGCAGCTCGAGTCAAGACATCCAAAAACGGCGATCACTTGCTTGAATTTTATGTAAATGCAGGTTGGTCCCATCTTGCATGTGACCTTGTCAACTTTGTAGTAGGAACTACTATCAAAGCTCAAATGCAAGGTATGGTCGTAATAAAGGTATTCGACTTTCAGGATAATGTGGCAACCGCTCTTAAGGAGCTTGGACTTGAGCCGAGCGCAACTTGTTACCTGATGGCAAAAGAGCAATGGTTGAGAGCCAAGAAGAAAAAACGTCTGCGTCTTGATCCAACCGTAACCTTGCCAAGTATGGGCAAGCCGGCAATCAACATTCCATATATAGCTGATTCTAACTGATACTTAATTTAAGCGATTTGTAAAGCATATAGAAATATTCGTGTCGCCAATTCCACATTGGGTGCAGAATCTGGTACTCTAAGCCTGATTTGCTATGAGCCCGTTGCCTTAGGAATCAGAGCCGCGAGGTTCGTTGCGGGCGCACTTTAGAATTCAGGAGTACGTGGTGCCTACCATTAATCAGCTTATCCGCCGTGAAAGACAAAAGGTCACATTCAAGACCAAGTCGCCGGCACTCAAATCTTGCCCACAGCGTCGTGGCGTCTGCACTCAGGTGAAGACAACCACACCTAAAAAGCCAAACTCGGCGCTGAGAAAAATTGCCAGGGTCCGTTTGACCAATGGCATGGAAATCACAGCTTACATCCCAGGTGTAGGACACAACCTTCAGGAGCACAGTGTCGTTCTCGTAAGAGGCGGACGGGTCAAAGACTTGCCTGGTGTTCGTTACCACATCGTGCGCGGAGCGCTCGATACAGCCGGTGTCAAAGACCGTGCTCAAGGTAGATCCAAATATGGCACCAAACGTCCTAAGCCAGGTGCTGCACCTGCTGCAGGCGGCAAAAAGAAATAACTAATTAGATAGAGAATTGGAGAAATAAGTTCATGTCCAGACGTTCAGCTGCTATCAAAAGAGTGCCACCACAAGATCCTGTTTACGACAGCCAGCTTGTGTCACGCTTTGTCAATCGCATGATGCAGCGCGGTAAAAAGAGCACTGCTCAAAATTTGTTTTACTCCGCTCTCAATTTGATTCAAGAAAAGACAGCTCAAGAGCCGCTTGAAATTTTCAACAAAGCTGTTAAGAACGTCACACCGCTTGTCGAAGTCAAAGCTCGCCGCGTAGGTGGTTCTACCTATCAAGTTCCTGTTGAAGTCAAATCGTCCAGAGGCGTTGCCCTTGCAACTCAATGGATCATCACCAATAGCCGCAAGCGTGGTGGCAGATCTTTTGCAGAGCGTCTTTCAGCTGAGCTCATCGATGCTTCCAACGGAGCCGGTGCGTCAGTCAAAAAACGTGACGATACACACAAAATGGCTGAAGCCAACAAAGCTTTTGCGCACTATCGTTATTAATAAGTAGAGCGTAAAAATAGATTATTGCAGTGAGCGGAGCTTAAACTTCGCTCATTGCTGCTTTAACAAGTCATTTATTGTAAAGAAAAGCACAGTCATTTCTAAACGAAATATGCAGAATATGGCACGCAAACTAGTTCTCATGATATTTTCAAGAGGTGGTTGTTTTGGTATAAAGGAAGACCATCATGGAAGTAATTAGCGAAAGGAAGGGTTCAGTGTCGAAAACAGATCTAACTCAAATCAGAAACATGGGTATTGCAGCGCACATCGATGCTGGCAAAACCACAACCACTGAGCGTATTCTCTTTTATTCAGGTCTCATTCACAGAATGGGCGAAGTGCACGAAGGCACATCAGTCACAGACTGGATGGAGCAAGAGCGCGAGCGTGGTATCACAATTACCGCTGCTGCGATTTCCAGCAAGTGGAAAGACAAACACATAAACTTGATTGATACCCCCGGACACGTAGACTTCACTGTTGAAGTAGAGCGTTCGATGCGCGTTCTAGACGGCGTTGTAATTGTTCTTTGTGCTGTCGGTGGCGTACAACCACAAACTCAAACCGTTTGGAAACAAGCCAACCGTTACTCCGTACCCCGTATGGTACTGGTCAACAAAATGGACAGAAACGGTGCTGATTTCTTCAAAGTCGTAAAACAAGTAAAAGAAAATCTTCCAGGTATGCACTCCACCTGGGCGAATGCTCATCCTATTCAACTTCCAATAGGATCTGAAGCTCAATTCAGAGGTCTTATCGACTTGATCGAAATGAAAGCCATCTTCTATGAAGATGACGATCCGTTGGGCAAAAAGACCACTGAAGGACCGATTCCTGCAGACTACATGGAAGAAGCCAAAAAGTATCGTCATCAGTTAGAAGAAGCAATCATCGAAACAGACGATGCTTTGATGAACAAATATCTTGAAGGCCAATCTGTAAGCAACGAAGAAATCAAAAATGCTTTGCGTAAAGCTGTTTGCGATAACAAAATTGTTCCGATGCTTTGCGGATCTGCTTTCAAAAACAAAGGCGTTCAAGCATTGCTCGATGCAATCGTAGACTACTTGCCTTCACCAATTGACGTTGAGTCCATTACCGGATTCACCCCAGATGGTGAAGAAGACACACGTAAGTTCGATCCTAAAGAACC
>CAZFKB010000023.1:0-30506 GCA_964519785.1 uncultured Candidatus Obscuribacterales bacterium
GAGCTTGCTCGCGATATTCGACAAGAAATCATTTTCAATATCAATTAAACTGGTGGACATCTAGATTCTAACCTTGGTGTGGTTGAAATCACACTTGATTTGCACTATGTATTCGACACACCTAAAGACTGTATTTTGTGGGATGTCGGACACCAGGCTTATATTCACAAAATGCTCACTGGTCGTCGCAATAAGTTTGCAACCCTGAGACAGTACAAAGGACTTTCAGGATTCATCAGTCCTCAAGAAAGCGAACACGATGCTTTTGTTGCAGGACATAGTTCCACTTCGGTTTCGCTAGCAGTTGGAATGGCAATTGCCAAAGACCATTTAAAAGAAAACAGAAAAATCATCGCCTTAATTGGCGATGGCGGTCTGACAGGTGGAATGGCACTTGAAGCGCTCAATCACCTTGGTCACATTCAAAAGAATGTACTCATTATTTTGAACGACAACGATATGTCGATAAGCGAAAATGTAGGCGGATACTCGCAATACATGAAGCGCATCAAAGAAACTTATTTCTATAAAGACATCAAGAAAAAAATTGATTGGATCGAAGACAAACTAGACATGGTGCCGCTTGATCCCAAACTCATGAATTTGATTACTTCAGTCAAACAAGTGGCCAAAGACAAATTGGAAAATCCAGGTATCGTCTTTGAAAAACTCGGAATCAATTATTCAGGACCAATAGATGGTCACGATGTTCAAGCAGTGATAAATGCTCTAAACAAAGTAAAAGACCTCGAAGCCCCACACATCCTGCATTTAATCACGACCAAAGGCAAAGGTTATACCCCAGCTGAAGAAGACTCGATTAAATATCATGGTGTCAAAGCACACAGCTTAGAGCCTACACTCAGAGAGAAAATCGAAGCCAAAGACCCTGATTCGAACATAAATAAGGGGCTTACCTACTCTCACGTTTTCACCGACGCGCTTATAGATTGTGCCGAGCTAGAACCAAATATGGTTGCAATTACTCCAGCCACAGCCGAAGGCAGCGGACTGGTCAAATTCGGAAAAGCCTATCCCGAGCGATTCTTTGATGTCGCAATTTGCGAACAACACGCAGTAACGATGGCTGCTGGCATGGCCAAAATGGGATTGAAGCCAGTAGTCTCGATTTATTCCACCTTTTTACAACGTGCTCTGGACCAGGTCATTCACGACGTTGCAATCATGAATTTACCTGTCATATTCGGCATCGATAGAGGCGGTCTGGTAGAAGATGGTGAAACTCATCAGGGTCAATTCGATCTGGCATTTTTACGCAGCATTCCCAATTTCACCGTTCTTGCACCCAAAGACGCAACCGAGTTGCGACAAATGGTTTATTCTGCCCTGCGCAATCTTAACGGACCAGTAGCAATTCGTTTCCCCAGAGAAAAAGCAGAAGACAGCTATCTAACAAATGGTATCGCATGTGATTTCAAAGAAATCGATTACACATCATGGGAAGTCTTGAAAAAAGGTCAAAGCAGTAAAGTCATACTTGCTTGTGGAGCCATGATAACACCTGCGCTCCAGGCTGCAAACGAACTCGATTCAAACATAGATGGTGGCGTGACAGTAATAAATGCACGCTCAATCAAACCACTTGATACAAAAATGCTCCAATCGCTCAAAGACAAACACCAGGAAAATCTGCACCTCATCACTGTGGAAGAAGGCACAAGCTCTGGTGGATTTGGTAGCGCAATTCTCGAGTGGACAAGCCAGAGTGATATTTGCGTAAAAGTCTCAGTAATGGGACTGCCTGACAGATTTATACAACATGGCGACCGCAACTTGTTGTTGCAAGAAGTGGGATTGACTGCAAAAGCAATCGTTGAAAAAATCAGCCCAGTATAAAGTCGGCTCTTTTTGACATTGCAAGAGAAAGCAATTGTCCAATATCTAGCTCGCCGTCTAATTCATTGTCGGGAAGAGATTCCACTCCAAATGACAGTGTCAGTCTTTTGCCAATCAGCTCGGGTAAAAGCGGCTTTTGAGCTGTTTTCTCTTTTATGCGAGTAAGTAGCGCTCTAGCACCTACCAGCTCGGTTTCTGGCATAATCAGTGCATAATCGAAAGATTGGAAATGACAAAACTGATCTGTTTCTCTAATGGTTGATTTGACTAAAGCTATAAATTCCTTGATAGCAAGGTCAGGCAAAGCACTAACAGCTTGATTTGCAGGGTCTAGTGACTGAATACGAAAGACTGACACAGTAAGAGGTCGCTTATAAGCATGGTAACGCTTCATTTCTTCTTGCAGTAAATACAAAAAAGCTGCATATGTGTTGATACCAGACTCCTGACGAACAAGAATTTTAGTCACGCTCGACACAAGATATGAATCAATTTCAAATCTGGGGACATTAGCGGTTTTCTTAATTTTGCGCTCTGAGACTACAACAAGCGTTGTTTTTATAAGATTGAAAAGTATAGGCAAATACTGACTGCGCACCATATTCAATGCCACAATTAAATCGCTCAAATTTCTAGTGCCATCAGCCATATCATAAAAACGTCTTTGCAAATCACCATCCACCGGAACGCTATCTGCAAGGCACTCTGCGTATAAAGCATCGTCTACTGGATTCGATCTCAAATAGGTTTCTTTAGTAATTTTCTTGCTGTCCACATAACTTTCATAATCGAGCAATGTGGCTGCAAGCATCAAAAGTGACTCGACTCGCCCTTGAATGGTTTGTTCTTCACTTGATTCGTTCTGGTAAAAATAAAACGCTCCTTCTTTCCATCCCATAATCTGATAGAAAGCCTCAAGAGGGGCTTCTTGACCAACCTGGCAGTGATAAAGTTCGCCATCCTTGAACCAGAGACTAGCCTCATGATTGGAGTTCTTAACGTATAAACGCCCTGACAAGGAGCTTGTTGTAATCGACTGAAAAATATTTGATATCGGCAAATTTGCAAGGTCGCCTTCCAGAATGCCCTTTTTGACACCTTCATGCAAGAAAGCATTTTGCACCTGTGCCTGCTTTGGTGCAGTACGATCCATTTCTTTAGTACTGGCATAAGCATTTCCAACCGAACCGCTACTTGCACTATCTGCCGGCACAGCGCTCAAAATCATATTGTAAATAAGTGACGTATCAGGTGTTTCGTATGTCCAATCGAGACTGCCCTGAGCACCATAAAAAGTCCAAACTGGCAATTGGTCGCCTCTCCGCTTACCAGTTACTACTGTCAAAAGAAAATCTCTGCCTTTAAACGACCAGGGCAATTCGACAGTTTGACCAAGACAAGCCATTGCCTGGTCAATTAAATATTGCACGTCTCCATGACTTGGAACCTTTTGCATCTTCGGCAATCTTTTGACGCCCATACCTTTTGAGAATGACGATTGCAATGCTTTGCCTCCACAAACAAAAAAGACCCAAACAGATTCAAGCCGGGATTCCTATATAAACTGTTCCTTTTGCTTGTAGCGATCAAGCTGTTGAAAACAATCAATTTAGATTAAAAGTTATACTTCGCGTCTGCCTGCAAGCGAGCGGCTTAAGGTGATGTCGTCGGCATATTCCAGGTCTGCGCCAACCGGAAGACCAAATGCAATTCTAGTGATTGAAACAGGAAGAGACTTCAAAATTCCTTGCACATATAAAACCGTCGCATCGCCTTCGATAGTGGGGTTGATGGCTAAAATCACTTCTTTGACACCAAGCTTTTGTACTCTTGCAAGCAAATCACGAATGGTCAGATCGTCTGGACCTTTGCCTTCCAGTGGCGAAATCAAACCAGTCAAAACATGATAAAGACCTCTGTATTCGCGCGTACGCTCAAGGGCAATGACGTCTCGTGCATCCGCCACCACGCATATGGTCGATTGGTCACGTTTGTCATTGGTGCAAATTTCGCATGGGTCCAAAGCAGACAGATGATAACACTGGCTGCAATTTCGGACTTTCTCCTTGCAGTCCACAAGCGCAAAAGCGAACTCACCAACGTCTTGAGTGCTCATTTTAAGCACATGAAATGCCATACGTTGAGCCGATTTTGGACCGATGCCCGGAAGTTTTTGAAAGTGTTCGATTAAACGGGCAAGCGGCGGAGTGAATTGCATTTAGACTTAAAACCCAAGTCCAGGCGGTAATCCAAGACCACCAGGTCCACCAAGTGAGCGTCCCATTTTGTCCTGGGCGAGATTGTGACATTTTTTGATTGCTTCGTTAACAGCCATCAAAACCAGATCTTCCAGGGTTCCTGCATCTTCGGGATCCAATGCTTCAGGCTTGATTTTAACTTTGGTGAATTCCATGGCACCATTACAGACCACAGTCACCGCGCCGCCTCCAGCGCTTCCTTCAATTTGTGTGGTCTGCAGCTCTTGTTGAATTTTCAACACTTCTTGCTGCATTTTCTGCATCGACTGAAACAACTGACCCATATCCGGTTGGTTCATATTTTTATTTCGCTCTCTGTCTTAGTTTTACTGCTACACAGAAATTATCGCACTCCCAAAAGCCTATTGCTTACTAGTTTCTAAAATATTTATCAGGCTTGTATCAGGAGTATAGATATGGAATGCAACCTTATAGCTATTGAGTATAATTGGCACAACAAGGAGAAAGACCATGGTCGAAGTAAGTCCAGAGAACAAAAATGACAATTGCAGCGAGAGCGAGCAAGAGAGCTGCAAGAAAAAATCTTCTGAGATGGCGCGCAATTTGCTCAGACGTTTGGTCACTTGGATTTCATTTGGTCCGGGAGTGCTTGGTTTCTTGTGGTTAATTGGAAAAATAGTAAGACGCTAACTTTTAGCGATCCGCTCAAGGCATTAGCGAACCGCAGCCCGGCTTATTTTGAAAAGTATGCCGGCAAAGACGACGAGTTTGGTTTCTCGATAGAAACTTTTGCCCGCTGGGAGCCGTTTTTCCGCTTTTTATACGAAGACTATTTCAAAGTGGAAGTACGGGGTATCGAAAATATTCCGCGTGATGGTGCCACGATTCTTGTGGGCAATCATTCAGGACTTTTGCCTCTGGATGGTTGCATGCTAACCATGGCTATGTGTAATTCGCATGATAGTCCAAGAAGAGTGCGATATTTGGTCACAGACTGGTTTTACGATATTCCAGGTCTGCGCGAGTGGGTTTCTGAAACTGGTCAGGTTCGCGCCACTCTGGAAAATGCCGAAAAACTGATTGCAAACAAAGAAATTGTCGGTGTTTATCCCGAAGGTATAAGAGGCGTTGGAAAACCGTATAAATACAAGTATCGCGTACTGGATTTCCACCCTGGATTTGTCAAACTGGCACTCGAAACACAAACTCCACTTGTTCCAATTGCCACCGTTGGCGGTGACGAGATATTTCCAAACCTAGTCAATGTCAAAGAATTGGCTCTATTGTTGCGTATGCCATTCTATCCAATCACTCCGGGATTTCCCTGGCTTCCTTTCCCTCTCATGTTTTTCCCCTTGCCCGTAAAATGGCTAATCAACGTGCACAAGCCCATTCATCTTGGCTATCCGCCTGAAAAAGCAAAAGATAAAAAATTAGTGCTTAGCATCGCAAGAGAAATACAATATGAGGTGCAAAAGGACTTGAACAAATTGGTCTCTGAGCGAAAATCGGTTTTCACCGGTTGGCAGAGCGAAGTCTAGAGGAAAACAATATGCCATCTACAAACAAGCCAGATTTTGAAGCCAAAAATCAAGAATTCATCGACAAAGCCGAAAGCTCCGATCAGTATTATGGCTTCGACATCAAAGCCCTGACGCGCTTCAAGCCATTTTTGGAATTTCTATATGCCGATTGGTGGAAAGTGAAATTTACAGGTGCAGAAAAACTACCTAAAGATGGTCCTGCGCTCATTGTCGGCAATCAAGGCAGCGTTTTGCCATGGCAAACCCTTATGTTGACTTATGGTCTTTTAGCCCATTCAGACCTGCACAAAAGAATTCACATAATGTACGACCTGGATTCTATTCAAGATGAGCGACTTCACTCCTTCCTGCGTGAAATTGGCTTTGTACCGTGGTCTTCGTCTGCAATGAAACGATTATTCTCTAAAGGTGAAATAGTCGCGGTATTTCCCGAAGGTCTAAACGGGCTTACTAAGCCCTATTCACAACGATATCGTCTGCAAGGTTTTGACTGGACTCGTTTTTTACCTGCAGTGGAAGAAAACGTTCCGATATTTCCGCTCTCTACAATGGGCTGTGACGAAGCTGCCCCCAATTTCTTCAATCTGCCCAAGCTGGCAACTTTCTTGAATTTGCCTTATTTTCCAGTAACGCCATTCTTCCCCTGGTTGCCTATGCCACTAAATCTGGTAACAATGCCAGGTTCCTGGCAAATGAACATTCACAATCAAGCCAAGTACGATAGCATTGGCCAGAGCCGTGATGTTATTGAAAACACATGTAAGCAGCTCAGCTTGTCATTTGAAGGCGAAATCCAAGCCGAACTTAATAGAATGCTTAGAGGCAGAAACAAAAGCCGCATTTGAGTGCTAGATAAGCTCGATTTTTGGTAACCTTTTAGATGGTCACGAGCGGTTGTCATGTTCAATAATCAAAGACGTCAAACTACCCAAGTGGGACGGTTTGAAAGATTACCCAATTTGAACGATATAGCTTTCCTGCAAGACCAGTCGCGCGGGAAGATCGGTCGCACTTGCGAACTTGCCTGGCAGAATTCCAAGAGCCCGCTAATTTATCGATTATTGTGCACATGCCGTCAAAATTCATTCGAGCCTTCTTGGGAACTTCTAACTGGAGAAGGACGAAACGAAGTCGAAGTCTGGACTTATCAGACTACTGACGTCGCTCTGATTCTAAATCTTGTCTTGTCTGAGTCGACAGACAGCATTTCTGATGCCATTGACCATGCAGCCTTGCTTGGTGAATCCGCCGACCGCAACACAGGTATGTCCAGCTCGTACAGCACATCACTTTTGGGACTGCAATCACTTCAAAGCACCGGACACAAGCTTCCATCTTTTCAGACTCTGTCCGGGAAAAAAGCTCCCACAATGGAAGGCAAGCTTGAAGATATGCCGATACCCACTCTTCTTCAATCGATGAATATGGGCGGGATGACAGGCAAAGTGGTCATAACAGACGAAATGAATCAGTCTGAATTATTTTTTGACGGCGGCGATTTGGTTCACGCTACCTGCTTGAACTTCAAAGGTGACCTTGCCATCACAGAACTTGTAACTTGGGAAACAGGAAAGTTCTTTTTCTTCAAAGACGAAAAATCAGACCAGCGTACTGTCAAAAAACGTCTCGATGGAATATTGATGGAGGCCGTGACTCTGCTTGATCAAAGCAGATATTTGTTCAACACCGGATTAAAAATGGATTTGTATATCGCTAAAAAATATCCAAATCTTAGCGAAGCCGAATTCGAGGCCAAAATACGCGAAGCCGCTCCACACGACCTTGCACCACAAAAAGAATTTTATGTAAAACTGGACGGCAACCAGACTTTATTCGATATATTGCGCGAGAAACCAATGCCCAAGCGCGATTGGGTGCCCGTAATGTTCAACTTGATGCAGTGCGACTTAATTGAGTTACGCGATACTCCACTGCGTCCCGACAAAACAAAACTGCTTCAAGCCACGGTTTTAGACCGCGTAGCAATCGACAATATTTTCAGATCACTCAAACGCTCCGATACCAATGTCATTTCCTATCCAGCATTTCAATTCTTCCTTGAAATGGAATTCAATCGTTATCAATTATTCGGCACGCCATTTTGTGTCGTAATTTTCGACATGTGGATGGTAGGTGTAGGCAAACAAGAACCACTTCCAGTGCAGGCTTTGGCCGAAGCGTCCAAACGAATAAACAATTTAAAGCGCACTATCGACATAATGGCGCATTTTGAAACTTTCAATTATGGATTGCTCTTACCCAATACAGAAACCGCGTCAGCAGCCATTTTGTGTCATCGTATTCTAGAAGTCTTGAATGGTTCGCCTTTGATGATGGGAATGGACCAAAGAAAAGCTGCATTGTCTTTTGGAATTGCAGGTGTGCCAGAAGACTGCCGCGACATAAGTCTTTTGCTTTCAGCTGCTAAAGTAGCTAAAAATGTCGCTCAACAAAGCGAATTTCCAATCGTAATGTTCAAAGACTTGCAAGCACCAACTTAATCGAAAAAATTTCTATTCGATTTCGAAATGGATTTTGACTTTGCGATTCGATTCGACTGGTTTGCCATTAAGCATGGCTGGTTTGAAAATCCAACGCTGCAGTGTGCGCAGGGCAATGCAATCAACTTCGTGATTGCCAGAAGAAGTAACTATTTTCACTTTGGTCTTGCCGTTGTCTAGAATGGTGAAACGTGCAACACACGAACACTTCATCCCTTCTTCATACAAATCCGACGGAATTACAGGCTGTGGAGCACTAACTGCTTCTGCTTCGACAAATTCGGTAGACTCTTGAATACCGGTCTTGATCAACTCGGCATTAACTTGTGTGCAGCAGTATATAAAAAGAGCAAATGCTAAAAGGATTCGCACCAGCACTGGACTTTCCTCTAAAAAAGAAACTCGACTGACTTTCGATGTTCAAATTCTAACCCAAAGAACTTGAAAATGAAAGTCGTTTTTATCTAAAATGGAAATGATTTCCATTTTTAATTCCTCAAAATCTAGAAAAACGGCAACCCTTTACTATGCGCTTTAAAAAAACCGGCTATTCCATACCTTTATATAGGATGGCTTTTTGCCTTCTATCCACATACTTTGTAAGCGCAGGGCAGGCAATTGCCAACGATGATGACCTCAGTCCGCTCAAATTAGAGCCACAGCCATCTAAGCGAATACTTTTAGCCCAGGGCGATGGCAATACACCTGTAGCAATTCCAAATCAAATATCCACACCGCAATCGGTTAAATCCGCCAATCTAACTGGCGCAGTCAAAGACTTAACTGGAGAAGTAATTGGGGGGGCTTTCGTTGTAATCCATCAATTAGGTGTTGAGCATCCTAAAAGATTTGAAACCGAGTCAGATTCAAGCGGGAACTACCAGTTCAACAATTTGCCACCAGGTAAATGGCAAATTACAGTTTCAGCCAAAGAAATGATGTCTCATACAACAAATATAGATCTTGTTGCAGGTCAGACTTCAAATACAGATATGAAACTAGAGTATCTGGAGCCTACCGATATAATTCGGATCACAGGCAAACGAACACTCATTCACCCAGAACAAATTGGCAGTACTACAAATATAGACAAAACTATAATCAACCAATACAAGTCGGGCAATAATCTAAGACAGCTTATCGAGAGCACGCCGGGCATGATGACAGACACGCTTGGAAATATTGTCACGCGTGGTGAGCACAATGCTGTCAACTACGAGTTAGACGGCGTGATATTGCCAGAAGCAGCAGGCGTTTTACAGCAGTCTCAATTTCTCACTCCGCGTTCTTTGAAATCTATGCAGGTAGATATTGGTGGTTACCAGGCTCAAGATGGTGGCGGTCCACTTGGTGCAGTGGTCAGAATGAAATCGCTTCCAGTTTCACCAATTCCCTCTATAAATGTAGGTGGACAATTAGGAAGTCCCATAGCCGGAAACGTCTATTACAGCGGTTCAAGCGCATTGAGCCTGGATCCTGATAGCCCGCTATATAAAGTGCGAATTGAATCTTCTGGACAGTTCGCCGGCACAAGCCTGGGTCTGGCACCACCCACAATGGGCATCGCCCATAATGGCAGAGTAAATATCAATACACTTACAAAAGTAGAATGGGTTCCAACCGAGAGTGACACAGTCAAGTTATCCGTCGGCATCAACCAGAGCTTTATCAATGTGCCAACTTCGAAATCAAGCTACAGGGCTGGAGTTCGCATGAACCAAAGCGACATGCAAAACTTTGCTATCCTGAGCTGGAACCACAGATACAAGAAATTTTTCGATGAATCCAATTTGCACTTAATCAATTCTTTCTATTACGAGAATTTTCGCAGCAGAAATGTTTTTGACCCAACACCTGTACTCAATGGTGAGCAGCCACTTCTAGCGCTAGCACCAAACGCTTATCGCTTCAATTATGCATTTGGTGCCCAAGGTGATATTTCAAAAACTGTATTGAATACACATCACTTAAAAGCAGGTTTTTTAAGTGAAGTAAGACCAGTCAGAACCAGTTTTCATAGCACCTATTACAATGTTGACCCCACCAATGGATTTGCTTATGGTGCAGCCATGAGTCCGTTTAATGGAACACCAATTGTAAATGTGACCCAGGAAGAGACTACTGAAACAGTAACCGATGCAGATGGAAACGAAGTTGAAGTTCCAGTAACAACTACAAACACAACGGTAAGCCCATTTTTCAGTAAACAAATGGGAATGTATAAAGGCTTTCGCTGGCTACAAAGCGCTTACATACAGGACTCCTGGAGACCTACGACCGGCTGGCTCAAGCGACTCACCGCAGACGCTGGCGTTCGCTTCGACTTATATCATGGCGTGTTTGGCAGTACAGGACAACTTGCTCAAGCCATTGCCACCATACCCGATGCCCCACCTTTTTCACTTCGCCCCTTTGGCACTCAGCGTATAAATAATGCTCAGGCAAGTGGGAGATTCGGTTTAGCTTATGTTCTTACTCCCACAACTGTTATGCGCGGTTCTTTCTCACAAATTTTCCAACCACCACCCGTTGACCTGTTTGTCACTCCACCCAGTATCGATGAAATCGAAAATGGAATTTTCGCTGGAACTCCAAGACCGCTACAGGCAACAAGAGGATACCTGGTCGATTCAAGCGTAGAGCAACAAATTGGTCCACGATTTGCTCTGCGCGCAAACTTGTTTTATAAAAACTTGAAGAACTCTGGTGATTCAGGAGTAGTCGGAAACACACCTCTATATAACAGGCTTCAAATAAGCGGACAAGAAGTATCAGGCGTCGAAACACGAATGGACCTAAAACCAAAACGTGACGGCACTGGTTTTTACGGTTTCTTTTCAGGTACTGTTGCTTTAGCCAATATCAACAGAGGCAGAACCATAACTGGTGGCATATACGATTACGAAGCATTGCCAAAACACCCCGACCACGACAAACGTTTTCAAATGACTACAGCAGTCGGTTACAGACATAAAAACGGTTGGTGGGTTTTGCCAGAGGTGCAAGTTGCAACTGGCTTTCAAGACTTGCGCGACGTAGCTCTTGTGGGTCCACATCCAAGACTCACTCCCACTCTAGCTATTCTTGGTTTGAATGCCGGTTATACAATTCCACAGGCGATTCGCGACAAATTCAAATACATGCCAAACTCTTGCGATATGCGCGTTGAAAACTTGCTCAACAACAGATTTCCAGTAAATTTAGGCAGTCCATTTTCTGGAACCCGATATCTAAATCCATTTAGAATTTTATTTGGCTGTTACTGGCAAATAGGCAATAGCAAATTAGGCTCCTAAATCACCAATTCTTGACAGCGTGGAGTGTGTAGTATATACTACACAATATGAGTCAGTTTGGCGACTATATTCGCAACCGCAGAGAAGAGCTGCAAAAAGCCAGCCCCTCTATGTTTTCTTTGAGAAAAGTAGCTCAAGAAGCGGATATAGAGCCCTCTTATTTGAGCAAAATTGAGCGTGGTTTGCAGCCGCCTCCTGGACAGTCCGCAATAGAAGCTCTTGCACGAGTACTCGACGAAGATAAAGACGTAATGCTTGCCTTAGCTGGTAAGGTCTCTGACGATTTAAGCAAAATAATTCAAAAGAGACCCAAACTTTTCGCGACTTTAATTCGCGAATTAAAAGACATGCCTGACAAAGCGGTATTACGCCTGGTGCGCGAAGTACGCGATGGTGAGTGGTGAATAAACGGAGCTTAAGCCTTGAATGGCGCGATTTTTATAACGACGATCCATAATCTAGAGAGAAAGGAGTTTTTTCATGATTGAGATAAATGGTAACTACCTCGTTTTTTCATTTCAAAACGTTCATCACTGCGCCAGGCTCAATATTTCCTTTCAGCGCACACTGCGCATTCCCGATGATGATCGTACTTATCATTTACCACCAGGGCTTGGACGTTTTCCTCTGGTCCATACCGACGATTACGAAAAAAGCGTGCCTGAAAAATGGCTTCAACACGGCGGCGTGATAATGCCAATGTATCAGTCTGAAGCTATGTGGATTTATTTCAGTGGATACCACGAGCCAACAAGACGCAGCCCTTACCCTTTTGCGATTAAAATTTGCACTGGTAAAATCAATGCTGTTACAGGAGAAGAATATTCAAACGGTCTTAAGAGAAATCCCCAGGATTATCTGGTGTCACCAAAACAACCATGGCTTGACGGTTATTGTGTCAAGAAGGGCGAAATCAGACAATTCGTCGCCATGCCTCTTGGAGAAGGATATACAGCAGAAGAGCAAATAACGGGCGAAGCCGAACATGGCGGTTTGCAAATTACAGTTTATCCTATGAAAGGTAATCGCTATGAAGCTCTTTTTCCAAAAGAAGAATTAATGCCAATGCAAGAACGTAGTATTAGCACGGGCTCATGGGGAGCGCTTCCAACAGTTGCATGCATGGCAGCCCCAGGGGCACCAATGCAAGCAAAAGAAATGGGGCTAGCGCCGGGCGGAAAAATGAAGCAAGAAATTTATAGCGACGAGTTCAAGCTCGACGACTGGGATCTTGAAAATAGCAGCCGTTGTTTTGTACACATAACTAATTCAACAACCTGGGCAGAAATTACCGGTCAACTGCCTTTGTATCTTCCACCATCTGCTAATGACTATACTTATGCAGGGCTTCCCTGGTTCGATTATTACGATGCCGATGCGAAGGCAATAAAAGGGTCAGCCAAGTTATCCAAACTACAAAGCGCGCAAAAAATGAGCCTCGAAAAAGGCGAGCCGATTTCAAACGAATCACTTTTCACCAAAGAACTTATCATACCGCTTAAGAAAAATCCAAAACAAGTAAAAGAGGGCGATTTCTAAGTGCTGCTAAACAAAGGTAGTTTTATCAAAACCATTTTGATATCAGCAATCCTGCTTACAAGTGCTCTGGCATATTTTTTTCTTCAATCAAAAAATGAGCCTCAATTCGACGGCAAAATAAATGCCTGTTTTTCTCCCAACTTTCGCTGCAAGGCTTTGTACAGACTCAATGACGAAGCACTTGCACTTACCAACAAATATTACAAAATAAATCCAGATACTCTTTCGTGCAAAGTATTTGACTCAATCACAGATAGCATTCAAACTCTGTGCACGACGCCCGATGGGAAACATATTTTCGCTCTGGCGCTTGAATCTGAAATGCCTTATTTTTTTGACATTACGCAAAATGGTCAGAAACTTATTCCACTTCCAGATTCTGCCAAATACAATACTGAATTCTTATATTCAGTCTTAGTATGCGACAACAAGCGTCTTGTATTAATCAATCCAAAACGCATGTATACCTGGAAAATTGATGATATCAAAAAAACGTCAGCGTTTGAATTTGAAAATCACAACGCTACTGGATGCGAATATTCTTGTTTTGCAATGCGTGACAATAAGCTTTATGTAGGTGAAGACCGCGAACATTATGGTGGCAAACTAATTTGTATCAATCTTGATGACGGCAAATTTGAAACTCTAATTGAAAAATCGGTGGTCGATTTGTTGTTTGATCAAAACGGAACGCTATGGACAATAAATAAATTGCCAAATGGTGACCCTGGCAAAATTTGCACTCTTGACTCGAATAATAATCAGCTCAAGGTAGTAACTTCAATCACAAGACCAAACCCTGACAAAAATGAAGCAAAGGTGCTGCTCAACTGGAATTATCCGGTCACCCAATTTCAAAAGCTCTTTTTAAATGAACAAAATGAGTTAATGGTTGCAACTGATTCTCAAGGATTCTTCCAGTTTGACAGGCAAAAATCAAAATGGAATAGAGTTGGTCCAGACAAAATTTTTGGACTTGAAGCATTTGAAAAGATTCTTTTGCTCAAAGGCGGGAAAGTACTTGTAGCTGGACATATTAATAACGAATGTACTTTTATGATTTTTGATTTCGAAAAAAATTCCTATAAACTGCTTTCTGGCGACCCCAATCAGGTCAAAGAAAGATAATGGCACTTCCAGCAGTAAAAATTGCACTTGCATCTACTGCACTTCATTGCACGATCGCGCTTGGTCCGCTTTTAATTTATGGAATCTGCAAAAAATCTAAAGCGATAATACTTTCAGCCATTGTTGTTTTTGCTCTTGATTTAATGCAGGCTGGAATTCTTTTTTCTCCTATACCTTATCCAAGCGCATTAGCAAACTTGCATTACAACTGGATTCAAAAGGCAATTGTTTTTATTGTTTGCGCATTCATCATATGGCGGTCAAAAAAAGTAAAAGAATGTGGATTTACTATCCCCGACAAACCATCCGGGTTCGGAATGGCGTTACTTGTAGGTGCGTTGTTTGCAGGTCTTGATTTAATTTTTAGCCAGATCAGTCCAACTCAAATTGATCGCGAAACAGTGTTTTTTCAGCTCACTATGCCAGGTTTAGAAGAAGAAATTTTATATCGTGGTCTTATGCTTTATTTTCTAGATAAAGCTCTTGGTACAAATTGGAAATTGTTTGGTGTGCAATTTGGATGGGGAGCCATTATCACTTCTGCACTATTTGCACTTGGTCATTTAATGATATTTGATACCAGTTTTCAAATACAAATAGACCCAAGCCCTCTTGCCTGGGTCAATCAATTCTTTTTTGCCATGGTCATGTGCTGGCTTCGTTATTACACAAACAGCGTGTGGACAGCGATGCTAGCACACAACCTGGACAACGGGCTTATGGCCCTTAAGCTGTACGCAACTCAGTGAGTTCTTTCATCAAACGCAACATGGTTAGTTGCGCACGATTAGCGACATACGGATTTTCATCCTCGGCAAGTACACGAAGTGTTGCTAGCGGAACAGTATAACTTTCTGCCAGGCGCAAGCGAACATCGGGACTTGGGTCTCTCACTAATTTCCAAATAGTCTTAAGAGATGCGTTGATATTTTCGGCAACTGCCGCTCTTACCTGCGGATTCTCATGATTAGCCAATCTCGATAGAGTAGTGGAATGAGACCGCGGATGTTCGGCAATACGTTCCAGTAAAGATGGTGGCGCTTCACGACTCAAATGATCGAGTACAGGTGGTGGAGTGTTAGGATTAATCGCCAGCAACCAGCGAATTCGTGCTGCTTCAAGCGCCACATGCGCTTTAGCCAGATCGCGTTTTTCTTGTTTTGCAAGGGCTGCTTCTTTTTCCATTTCGGGAATTTCTTCCCCTTCTTTATTGCACAGTAACACTTTGAGCGCCTCCCTTATTTGATGTTCAGGTCTGTCCCACTTAAATGAATAGGCGAATGACAAATCGAATTGCTCGAATTCACTATTTGAAGCGTTTTTGCCTTCAGCCTCGTCGCTATAGGCACGTTCTAAAGTCATCTGGGTGCCCTATCAATATTTTTTTGGAACTGGCCTTTGCGCCCCCACTTTTAAATGTCCACAAAGGCCTAATCTGAAACGTATAAACTATTATCCCAAGCAGCTTGACAGCCCATGTCTAAGTATTCCTATATATCAGTATAGGTAAACCTATAAAATGGCTGTAAACCTGATACTGTCCCGTTTTTCATGCAGGACCCATCCCCTGGGTGAGGGATTAGTACTAAAAGTGATACCACTTTCAAGTGATAAAAGCAGTCTAGACGAGATTTTGTATAGGATTACCTGCACAGAAATATAGGGTGTCGCCAATGCCGCAAACGCTCAAGCACCCTAAGATAATGGTATCAGTTGAATCGCTAAGTAAGAGTTCAGACTATTGGGAGAAGGTAGGTCGTAAGCAGGCATAAGGCAAACAGAGAGTCTTGTTAAACACATCAAGTCCTACAAGACAATCTCAAATGACGATTTCTACCTTCCCTAATAGATAAAACCTAGCCTCAGAGCTGATTTTGCCATGATCAAGAAAGGAATTCGGACCAATCACCGAGTTCCTTTTTGATTGTATCCAGATATATATCCAATTAATAGTTAGTGGTGATTCCCGCAAGCACGGCGACTTCAAGCGTACTTCCCCCATTGTTCAATAGTAGTCGCGAATCTAAACTGCAAGTATGAAGCGTTTGGATTGTATCGAACGGATTGAATCGATGAAAACAAAATTCTTACTTGCCAGCCTTTTTGTAGTAGCGATAATTGCTGCTCCAAAAGCAATGGCTCAAAATTTTGATGGTAACTTTCAAAACGACTATTCACATGATGCAGCTGACGAAATGGCAATGCGCAGCGCTCAGTACGCAAGCCAATTTTGCTCAGCCAACGTAAACCCTCAAATGATGAGCCAACCTATATATGAGCAGGGTCAGCCACAAATTGAGCAAATCCCACCAGCTCAAGCTTTTGAAATGAGCGCGACAACAAATAATTACCCAATGCCGGTTGTGCAGAATACGCCGGTGCAGCCAGGTACAAGCGACTGGCAAACACAAGTTCCACAAGAGTGCATGCAGGGTCAAACAGCGCAATATCAGCCTGGAAGCCCTGAGCAACAAGCAATGTTCAATGAAACACTGGAAGCTGCTAATCGCCAGGCATATCACAATGGCGGGAATAGCGGCAATAAAAAGTTTAGGGGAGCCCTGAGCTCAGTAGGTAGCGCCGTCGGATCGGTAATGAAAGGGGGCATGGGGGTCGCAGTGCCGACGGGTACTGCGATAGGCACCTATTTCATTATGAAGGCAGCATTTGGACCGCTCGCCAATCCGTATATGATGACGCTACCTATGACTCAGGCATTAATGATGAGAGCAATCATGCATTAGCCCTTTTTGTCGAAGTTGTCGAATTAGTCACATAACTGAAAGCCTCTGCAAAAATGTAGGGGCTTTTTCAGATTCTTAGACAGAGGGTTGACAAATTACAAGTTTAGACTTAGTCTAATTACAGAGGACAATGTCAATGCACGAAATGAATGCCGAAGAGTTATTGCTGAAAAAAGGTGTCAAGCCGACACCCCAAAGAGTAGTAATTACACAGTATTTGCTTTCGACACATTGTCATCCGACCGCGGATGAAATCCTCGATGAGGTAAAAAATGCTCTTCCTGTCTCACTTTCCAGAGCAACTGTCTATAACACCCTAAAAACACTGGTTGAAGCCGGTGTCATTCAAGAAGTAGTGACAGAACCAGGTAGAAGCAGATACGACGCCAATGTCTCGGACCACCACCATTTCGTAGACACTAAGACAGGCGCTGTATTCGATATTCCAGCCGAAGTTATTACTCCAGTAAAAGCAACACTGGATGAACGCTTCAAAATCGATGGTTATAAAGTGGTGTTCTTTGGAACCCGTCAGGATTGAGTATTTTTTTGCCCGGCATTTAGACTTATTCTACAATTAGATTAATTATAAGGAGTTCAGAATATGAGCAGTAATAGCGAAAATAAAGACTTGAAAGATACAAAAACCAAGGAAAACTTAATGGCTGCCTTTGCAGGCGAATCCATGGCTAATCGCAAATACTTATACTTTGCCAAAGTTGCACGCAAGCTTGGTAATGAAGAAATCGCCGCCTTATTTGAAGAAACAGCTCACCAGGAAACTGGACATGCATTCTCACATCTTGAATTGGTTTATCCATCAAGTGAGCTGACAATCGAAAAACTTTTAGAGCTTGCCATCGAAGGCGAACTTTATGAAACCAACCAGATGTATCCGGAATTTCAAAAAGCAGCCCTTGAAGAAGGCAATCATGAGGCAGTTGCCGAATTCAAAGAACAAGGTGCTGAGTCAAAACAGCATGCCGATATCTTCATGCAAGCAGCCAAAAGATTCAAGGCACTTGGTATGGTTGAAAAATTCCATGCCAATAGATATCAGCATGCCCTAGATAAAGTTCAAGTACAAAACCAAGAACAAAAATCCGCCTAATGAAGAATTAGAAGCGGTAGAAACTAAGGATACATTGTATTCTTGGTTCCTACCGCTAAGATCGGATTTCTGTAGACAGTGACTCTAAAATTTTCCAGAATCGCTATTTCTCTATTGATGGCAATGAGTATTCATTTGACCACAGATTGCAATTTGGTTTTTGCTCAAGAATCAATATCTCAAGCCTTGCTAGAAGCTGGAGACAAGGCGCTTGAGAGTGGACAGTACCAGGAAGCGGAAAAAAAATTACGTCTAGCGCTCAAAGAAGCCGAATCTAGTACTGGTGGATTGGTCGAGCCAATCCTGCGCAAACTGGTCAGCGCACTTACTGCACAGGGTCGTGCTCATGATGCAATTGGACTCTTAGAAAAGCTTTGCGCCCTGGACAAAGAATCAAAAAACACAGCTCAGTTATTAGACGACCTTTCAAGTCTTGCAGCAAGCTTGAAAGAAACAAATAATTTTGATGCAGCCCTTTCAAAATACAACGAAGCTTTAAGCACGCTTGAAAGCAAAAGCAGCAAAGATATCGCCAAAACATTCAACAAAGAAGAAGCAAAAATAGAACTCAATCTAGATATTGCCGCTCTTTATCTCGATAAAGTCGAATTAGACAAAGCAATTTCGTTTGCTAAAAACGCTCTGAGTCAAGCAGAAAAACTTGATGCCAAAGAAACAAAGAATAAACTGCAGATTGAGTGTCTTAATTTTCTTGGTCAAATTTATATTCGCCAGGCGGGATTTGATCAGGCACAAAGCTGTCTGGACAAAGCACTTTCACTCTGCAATTCTTCAACAAAGGCTCGTGACAAAGCAAGTATCATTTTAGGACTTGCACGTTGCAAGTTCGAACTTGGCGAATTCGAAAATTCACAGAAGCTTTGCAAAGAAGTTTTAGAGCTGGATGACACCACAGTCAAAACGGATGCGATGTACCTTCTGGTAGACATAAAATGCCAGGAAAACAAATTACAAGATGCCATAAAGATTCTTGAAAAATGTCAGTCTATGCAAGAAAAAGTCTATGGCAACCAGAGTCCAGTCTTAGCTATCTGCTTGCGCAAACTAGCTCAAACGCTGATTGATACAAATTCATACGAACGCGCCGAATCACTTTTGAATAAAGCAATTACAATAGACAAAAAAGATTCAAACAATGTTTACACAGCTTTCGACTTAAACTCGCTGGGCATGCTTTATTTGCGTCAGGGCAAATATGCTAAAGCAGAAATACCTTATAAAGCCGCTCTCGAACTTGTTCAAAACAAATTAGGACCAGACCATCCAGATGTCGCCGCATGCTTAAACAATTTAGCATGGTTGGCTTCTAATCAAAACAAACTCGATGAGGCTCAGAACCTTATAGAGCGCGGATTGGCTATCAGGCTAAAATCACTTGGTGAAAATCATCCTGCTTATGCTCGCAACCTGGCTAATTTAGCCAGAATAATGATGGACAGAAAAAACTATCAAGGCGCTATTGGAAATCTTGAAAAAGCACTAGAAATTCAAAGAAGCGTTCTGGGAGCAGAACACCCAGACACTCTCAATTCGCAAAGCGATTTAGCCGAAGCTCTATTTTTGTCAAAAGATTTCTCAAAAGCAGAAGAAAGTTTTAGAGCGCTGCTCGAGCTCGATAAAAAACTAGAGGGTGAAAACAGTGCAAAAGTAGCTTGGGACATGGAAAATCTCGGCAAATCACTTGCTGCCCAGGACAAGACCGATGAAGCGAAAACACTTATTGCAAGCGCCAAAACAATTAAAGCATCGCTGCCTGGATTTGTTGAAAACTCAGGCAATCCAGATGAGAGTCGCGGTATTTACAAAGAAAATATTTCAAACCACATACTAAGCGCCCGACCGGTCGCAGATAAATGGGCGTTAGTAGTTGGAGTGAGCAATTTCAAAGATAGTTCAATCAATTTGCAATATGCAGCTAAAGACGCAACGGACTTTTACAACTATCTTATTCACGAAGCTCACTTTGCCCCCGACCACGTCAAATTGCTTTTGGATAAGAATGCCACCAGAGAAAATATTGTTACAAACCTGGGCGATAAATGGCTGGCCAAAGTAGCTGGAAAAGATGATTTGGTAGTCATTTATTTATCCAGTCACGGAACTTCTTCGCGCAAAGAAATTGGAGATACCAATTTTATTGTGGCTTATGAAACTAATCTGGAAAACGTCATTTTCACAGGAATTTCGATGCAGTCATTTACTACTGGAATCAGCGACTTAATCAAGTCAGATAGAGTCGTGGTGGTAATGGATGTCTGCCATGGCGGAGCAGTAAGACAAAATGCCGACCTGGATAACATTGCCACCAAATCTGATGCCCCGAAACGTATTGCAATGTCCTCGCCAGGCGGAGCAATAAATGGTGTAAAAGGATTGATTCGCAGCCCAGAGCTGAGCGGTAAATCAATGGGTAATCTTGTTGGTAAAGGACAGATTGTTCTTGCTTCAAGCGAAGCCGATCAAGTTTCCTGGGAATCAGTCAGTTATCCCAATGGAGTTTTTACCCGCCGTTTGATTGAAGGTCTTCGTCTAAAAGGCGAAAAAACAACTGTGCTTGAAGCGTTCTCATATATGCGTCAAAAAGTCGAACAAGAAGTACTCAAAGATCGATCCGAAATTCAAACACCTATTGCTGTCACAAAATCATGGCAAGGGGCAGATGTACCACTTGCCATCAAATGTACCAGCCCTAGAAAGCCCTTTTAATTTGCTAAAATTCTATTCTCTCGTTTTTACTATGAGGTTCGTCTTTTGAAATTCGCCCCCAAAGAATTCTCGCTACTCATCGCGTTATCACTCATTTTTGGCTCAGGAGTCGGTCTTGAAGCAAAATCAAGAAAAGAGAAGGAAGAAAACCATTCTCAAAGTGTAGCGCGCCAGCTTTCAGGTGAACCGGTCAAACTGGTCGAAAGCATGCCACCATTCATGGTGTGGCGAGCAGAAAAGCCCAAAGGCAATTTGATTTGTTTACACGAACTTGGCATGTATAACGGTGTATTTGAAGATCTGGGCAAAAGTCTGAGCAAAGAGGGCTATACAGTCTATTCCATGGATTTACGCGGTTTTGGAGGTTGGAGCGACCCTAAATACGGCAAAGACGGTCAGATGGACCTGAAAAATACTCTGAGCGACATTAAATCAGCTGCCGAAGAATTGAAAAAACGAGAACCGCAAACTCCAGTCTTCTTGCTTGGAGAAGCTATGGGAGGAGCGTTGGCGCTTGAAGCAGCAGCTAAATTCAAAGACCTGATTGCAGGCATCATTTCTTCTGCACCAGGTGGAGAACACTTTGGCACACTCAATAATTACACTACTGTAGGAAGCCGGTTTATTGCAGGCAATAAGCGCTTCAACAAAGGTGAAAAACTGGTCGAAATAGCCACACCAAAAAAAGACTTGCAAGAGGCTCTCAAACAAGACCCCAAAATCAGACTGAATTTGGAACCGCGCGAGCTTATGGCATGCCAGTTTTATATGTATAAAACAAAGAAATTTGCCCGACAGATAGCAAGCACTCCTGTACTCATAGTACAGGGCGAAAAAGACGGAGAGTCTCGTCCAGAGGGCGCAAGAAAAATTTATGACAAATTAGCCACCAGCGACAAACAATATTTAAATCTGCCAAATGGCGATCACTACGTTTTTGAAGACACCAAAGTAGATAACGATGCAATGAAAGCAACTATTGCCTGGTTAGACAAAAGGGCTAGCTCAAAAACTAATTAGTTATTTTTTCTCAGCTGGTTTTTCTTCAGGTTCATCGGCTAGGTTGAGCTTTTCTTCCTGAATTTTTTCATCTTCAGAAGGAATATAAGGCTCTTGAAATGCTGGCTTGATCAAAGGTTGCAACCTTGCTGCAGTTTCAAATTCAGCAAAAGCTTCTTCTGCATTTCCCATGCGATAAAGAATTTCAGACAATACCTCGTGAATCTCTGGTACAGATTCACGTTTCTTTGCCGCTTCTTCTAAATGTTCTTTTGCTTCTTTCAATCTGTTTACACAAATAAGAAGTTTGCCCAGTCTGATTCTAAGTGGAATATCGGTAGGTTTTGCTGCCACTTTCTTTCGCATATCGGTAATCGCAGATTCAATCAAGCCGCCGTTCTTATCGATATCGGCCTTGATATCTGGCGAGTAATCCATCTTGTCTTGCTCTAAATTGCAGCCTTTTAGAAACTCGTCATAACCTTTTCTCTGGTCGCCGCTCACAGCTTTAGCAATACCTATACGCTTGATGATGCGAGGATCTTCGACTTTCACTTTCAAACAATCTTCGTAAAGCTTGATTGCAAGCTTCGTTTGCTCTTCGGCAAGATAAATGTCTGCCAGCTCAAGCCGAGGCTCAACCCAGTTAGGGTCTGATTCTTCAGTCAATTTGAGTAAATCTTCGTATTGCTGTATAGACTCTTTAACAAGTCCACGCTTGAATAGCTGACGAGCATAGTTGAGCCTGATCCACTTGTTCTTGGGAGCCAGAGCCTGAGAACGCTCAAGCAAAGCAAATCCCTTCCAGGCATCACGTACATTACCAGTGCTCGTAAGCACATTACCAGCAGCCATCAAAAGTCTTACGTTTTGACGATCGGCTTTGTTATCCGAGATTGTCCATGCCTCACCTGTAGCTTTGGCAGTTTTACCAGCCTCGTAACTTTTTAGCGGCTCAAGAGCAGCCACTTCACTGAGTAATTTGTCGGTATCAAGTGTCGGGTCTTCTTTTACAACCACTTTGGGCTCGTCTGTAGTCGCTGCCTGCGGAGCCACTGACCTCGATTTGACCGGCATTGTAATTGGCTTCATCACCGTATAGGCGAACAAACCACCAGCTACAATCGCTGCAAGTAGTTGAGGGCAAAGTAGTTCTTTGACCAGGTTTACTTTATTTCCGTCATCCATGCTCACTGGAGCTTTGGATTCTGGGCTTTTTAAATCAGGATTTGGCACTTGACCTTCTGTCACGGAAGAAACTCCTCTGGGTCCAGAAAATATATCAGTTATTAACCATTCATTTCCCTTTAGGCAAGAATTCCAGACACTTGAGTTCTAAGATCTAGCCACTCTATAAGAAAGTTATCAAGGGAAGCTTTCTGACTAACATGTCTTTGTAAGCGTGTTCGCAGAGATTGAGCCAGTTTTAGTAAATCGCTCAGATACTGACTCAAATTCGGGTCGTCCACAGCACTGGATCCGATAATTGAAAGTTCTACCATGATTAGCTGATTCAAAGGGTCGATGTCATCGTCAATATCTTCATCTGGTTTGGTCATAGCAGTTAAAAGAAGGCTTGAAACTTCAAGAGCTTCTTCGCGAGTACATTTGTGAGAATTTCGCTTTTTAGCCCATTGAAAGAAGGGCAATTTTGACCATTTTGAGTAGCTTTCACCAGAAAAAGAACTTAGCCCAGAGTCGCTAAGGACCATAGAAGCCTGCATTTGTATAAGTGGAATTTCCTGGCTGCGACTGGTTATAGTTGGCAAAACAAGTTCTTTGCTGCGGGCTGCCAAAAGAAATATGCAGCGATTTTTAGGCTCTTCTATTGTCTTTAGCAAGCTATTTGCTGCGGGTCTGTGAAAAATGTCTTGAGCCGCGTTTGCAATCCAGATTACCCTGAAAAACGGTGACGTTTTGGACAATTCGAAAGCCAATTCTCTAGCTTTTTCAACCGGTATTTTGGAGTTAGGGCTGCTCGGGTCCAAAGATTGCAACTGCAAATATGCCTGAGGATGTCTCTCCTGGCTTATTAAACGACAGTTCTGACAATAATGAGTGCTGTCTGGTCCATGACGCAGGAGACAGAAAGATTGATGGTCTTTTGTGGTACCACTTTCGGTATTAAGGCAATTGAGAATACAAGCAAGTTCAAGCGCTAGCTCTACCTTATCACTATGATTGGAGCCTGTGAGTAGGTAAGCATTCGCAAGCCTTCCGGTATCTATTGCACGCGAAATAAGAGAAACAGCCAGGGGCTGCTTGTGACTGATGCTTGCTGAAAAATGTGACTTCACCCGCGATACCACATTGAGCTTTCGCTCGAAACTAGCCTTCCAAGGATACTAAGGAAAGAATAGCCTTTTTCTAAGTAAAGTTAACTTAGATATTCTTCTAAATAAGTCTCTTTCAATTGACAGTAACTGGCTTGACGCCTACACTAGCTTGGTTTTGAGCAAACATAGGATTTAGAACCTTGGCAAACGTAGTTGTTGTGGGCGCACAATTCGGCGATGAAGGAAAGGCAAAAGTAACCGACCTTCTGGCTATGAACGCGGACGTCGTAGTCAGATATCAAGGCGGAGCCAACGCCGGACATACCGTTGTAGTTGGTAATGAAACGTACAAATTCCACCTTATCCCCTCGGGAATCGTCTACAAAGGCAAGCAGTGCATTTTGGGACCTGGAATGGTTATCGATCCAAAAGCATTTTTGACCGAAATGCAAGCGCTTATGGACCGTGGGCTTGATGATTCGAACCTAAAAATGTCGAATGCCGCACACGTCACAATGCCGTACCACCTGATGATTGACGCAGCCGAAGAAGATAGCCGTGGCGATAAGAAAATCGGGACCACGAAACGAGGCATCGGTCCAACATATGCCGACAAATGCGCCAGAACAGGAATTCGAGTTGAAGATTTGCTCAATGCTTCTGTGCTCAAAGAAAAACTCGAGTGGATGGTTCCACGCAAAAATGTCCTGTTTGAGCGCATGTACAACCTGCCCCAACTTGATGTAAATCAGATATTGGAAGAATATCTCGATTACGGTAAGAAAATCAAAAAATATGTTTGTGACACATCAGCGCTCATTTTCGAAGCTGTAGGCGATCGTAAAAATATTCTGTTCGAAGGTGCTCAAGGCACTTTGCTCGATCTCGACCATGGCACTTATCCTTATGTGACCAGCTCCAGCCCATCGGCAGGTGGAGCTTGTGTAGGAGCTGGTATTGGTCCCACAATTGTGGATCGTGTAATCGGCGTATCGAAAGCATATATGACTCGTGTCGGAGAAGGTTATTTCCCTACCGAATTATTTGGCGAAGAAGGCGAGCGAATTCGCGAAATTGGTGCTGAAGTTGGTGTTACGACCGGACGTCCACGTCGTTGTGGCTGGTTTGACGCAGTGCTTGGTCGCTATGCAGTACGTATCAACGGTCTTGATTGCCTGGCTATCACCAAAATGGATGTACTCGACGGCTTTGACGAAATCAAAGTTTGCGTAGAATACAGAAATAAAGAAACAGGCAAAACATATAAAGATCTGCCTAGCATTGGCGCAATGTTTGCCCAGATGGAACCAGTCTATAAAACCTTGAAAGGCTGGAAACAACCAACTGTCAATTGCCGCAAATTCAGCGAATTGCCCGAAGCAGCCCAGAAATATCTGGAATTCATCGAGCAAGAACTTGATGCTCCTGTGGCTATCGTTAGTGTAGGACCCAAGCGCGACAATACAATCATTATCGAAGATCCGATTCACGGACCTAAAAGAGTGCTCAGTAAAGCTGTTCCTGCTTAGGCGAACTTTGTGTAAACCACAAAACAAATTGAGCCCACATGCTTTGAAGGGCACGTTTGAGCTTAGCTGAAAAATCGTTCTGCTTCACTTCCAAGCGACTAAGGCCAGCTTGGGCAGAAACATTCAGCGGGTCTAAATTCAATATTCTCGAATAGACGCTTTCGGCTTGCCCGTAATCGTGTAGCGAGTGTTCCTGGACATAGGCAAGCTTCTTGAGTCCTTCTACCGAATCGGGCTCAAGCGAAAGATAATGCTCTATAACAGTACAAGCCTCTTTTGGCTTATTTGTCATCTCGTAAATTTCAGCCAGTTCAAGCAACCATTGCCGTTCGGTGGGTCGCAATTTAATCGCTCTTTTTAAATAGTCCGAGGCAAGAGACAATTTGTCATTGCTCTTATTCACCAGATATGCAAGATGCAGTACTTCAGGGTCGTTTTGGCGCAACAAAAGCAGATCTTTCATACGATTGTTAGCTTCTTGATAATAAGTATTAGCCATTAAAGCCAGTATCAAAATTTCCTGACCTCTAATATTTGAAGGATCGAGTAGAACCGCTTGCCTAGCCATACTAAGAGCCACATCGCTACTGAAATTCTCCAAATGCAAGCGAGCGAGCTCTATCAATATAGATGAGTCGTTTTGATTCAATTTGCGCGCCTTTTCAAATTCGATCAAGGCAAGCATTTTCTGTCCCATTTTCAAATAGAGTCCCGCCGAAAGCAGAAGAAGTGAAGCACTAGAATCATTCTTTGCAAGCAATGAATCAAGCTCCTGGCGAGCCTTGTTGAACTGGGCAGTGCGCTCAAGTTCCAGAATATTGTCGATTTGCGACTTTTGATTTTGACAATAGGCAACACTATTGCAGCTGATCGGGCTCAATTGCAAAACAAAAATTAGAAATATAGAAAATGGTTTCTTCATTGTTTTAGATCTGGGTTCTAGATCTTAGAAGATTAGCTTATCATAAGAGAATGTCGGATCCTCTCAACCTGAAAGACGAAAAGCAAGACAAGTCGACTCTTTATGTTGCTCTTTCCACGCTTGCTTTAGGGGTGCTTGTCGTTTTTTATATGCAGGTTTTGAGCAAAGTAAGCCAGAACCAACTAAAAGAAGATCCATTAGATAGAACCGCAAAATCAGTATCGAAAAAATTATCAAGCACAAAAATAAAGAGCAAAACTTTTGGCGATTTATCCATGTCTGAGCTAGATGAGCTAAAAGCAGCCATAAAAAGTGCATATGCCTTTGCTCAGTTAACTAATCAAACAAAAGCCGTAGACAAACTGGTTCTTCTAGACCTGGATGAATTACAAGAGCTAGAGAATAAATTCGCTCAACAGTTACAGGAAGAAATAAGTGAAAATGGTGGCATTACAAATTTTGCTATCGAGCAATTTAAATCGAGATTGCCAGCACAAAGTCATTTATACAGTCTCAAGATTTCTTTTGGCTCGCAAAGAGATAAGGAAGCCGCAGTTTCAGATATCAAAGTTGCCAAGGCTGAAGAGCTCAGTCCCTTTTGTCAGTCTGGTCATTACAAAACTAATTTTCCTGTAGAACTGAAAAATCAAAATGGAGAACGACGATTTTTCTTTCACAAATTCTATGACAAAACTGAAATTTTCGAACCAAACGAATTTGTCTATGTCACACCAGATGTAATACCATCTACTTTTTTGATCGAGGCCACCATTGAACAAAACGATAACACCAAGGCGACACGGCGTATCATCAAACAGACCTGCGCCACCATTGGTTTTAGCGAACATAAAAAACCAAGATTATGTTTTGCTTTTAGATTTCCTCAAGGGTTACCTCAATCCTTAAGGTTGATAGATTTTTTGAATCGCGATAACTGGATTCAAAAAGGAGAATGGTACCAGGCAAGCAATGGACCGGTTCCTGGCAGAGGACATCTTGGTCCGGCTACAAATACGATTTTGGTGGATCACAGTCCTGATCAAGCGCTCATGGTGTCACTTTATCACTGGATGCGACAAAACCATTCGAAAGAAAATATAGATCCACAAGCCTTGAAAAATCTTTTGAGTGCTCATATCAGTCAACCAGATCCTTATCTGAAAGCGAAGGTAAATAGCTGTCTTTTGACAGACGCACTATTGCCTATCAAAAAAGATGCTATCAAACAAGACTGGCAAAGAGGGCTATACGACTTATTTGAGTATCAAGAAAACACGAAAGAATTGCCTGGCGACGCGTTTCCAATCATCATAGATTCGAGTGGAAACGCAAACATAGCAGGTCGAAACACTTATAACTCCAGGCTAATTAGTGACTATCTGGATGCTTTGTACAAAACGAATCTGGCAGCGCTTGAAACTTTAGAAGTATCAAGACTCGTGATGGGTAATAGCAACGCCCGCATCAATAGTCTAAATAAAGAGCTTTTAGCAAGCAAACAAGAACTCAAAGCCCTAAGCTCAGACAAGCCGAACGACCAGTCCAAATTAACTCGAATTGAAAATATTCAATCAACCATAACTCATAACACAAATACAATCGAACAATTATCCAACCAATTCAGAACAGCACGGCTTGCCGCAAGAAACGCTCAAATTGCTATTCTTCGAACATTCGATTTAGCCAGTCACAATTTAAATAGCTGTCGCTCAGGCTTGCATAAAATAGACAATCAAAAGGGTGTCTTTCTACTCAATCGCAAAGACGTTTTTAAAAGTTGCGAATATCCACTTTCCGACCAAAAACTTTTAGAAAGCACCAAAAATGTCAAAATTAGCAAAGAGGACGGCGGTCAGTTTTTAGACCAGGACTTCAGCGTCGTATCTTCATGGCAAACTCTAAGCAGCACTGACAAAATAGATCAAAAGCCACTTGATATGGTGTTGGCTGAAGAAGAAAGCATAAATAGTCTCAAACCATTGAGCATACTTTTAACCAGAGACAATATTCATGCAAGCTATCAATCGACTTACGTTTTTGCCGGATTGCCCGTAAGCGAAGATCAACTTTTTTACTACGCCCCTTCAAGCTTTTCAAAACAAAAAAATGTTTTTTGGCAAGTAAGCGTACGCGACCTTGTCTGTCGGTCCAAACACGGTCAGCCGCTTGAAGCAAGAAGTCAGGCGCAATTCATTAAGGCAGAATTTAAACCAGACCTGAAATTGTCCGAAGGTTCATATCCTTTGATGGCAGGTGAATTCCAGTTACGCAGACCTATTGTCAAAGACCTGAAAAACCTGAGCGGCATAGTTTTAAGGGACTCTTCCTGGAAGAAAGAGTCCCCTATAATTCCGCCTATTCCGCTGGATATGCTCTAAGGTGACTTAGAAATTACTCAGCGTTGTTTTGGGATTTTTTGGATTTTGAACGTTTTGTCTTGTCATCGCCTTCTTCGTGAGTAATATTCAACGAAGTTTCGATTGCTTCCAAACGCTCGAGCAATTCTTCATATTCTTCTCTTGTGACCAGACCAACGTCTTTAGCCACTTTCTTTACCGAACCGCTCATTGTGCCGGATACCTTTTGCTCAATGACTTCGGACTTTTTGCCGGCTTCATCTTGCAAGTTTTTGAGGAAAGATTGAGCATTCTCGGCTTTGACTTTGCCTTGCTCTTCCAATTCTTCAACGAGGTCCTGTCCAATCTTGACTACATCTTGCATTGCGTTGTTGAGGGCGCCTTTGATACGGTCAAGACTAGAAGTGGCTCCTACGCTGGTCAATACTGCTTTTTTGATAAGCGCTGTTGCTTCGCCCATGATAGATACACTCCAATTTAATCTCTAATTTACGCTGGCGGCGGGCAATTTGCCCAGCCACTCATAAAAACGGCTGACCGCTTTTACACAACGGAATTTGAGGATATCAAGGATATATCGATATTTCAGCAATTCCAAAGTAATTTGAAGCTGATTTAAGGAAGAAACTAACATCGTTAAATCAGTTAAAATGCTTGGTTTAACGCATTCCAAACTGGTGCCCTGGAGGGATTCTCTTGACAATCGCGAGGCTCTTTTTCTTACTAGTCTTTTGTCTTGCACAGACATCGACACTTCCGCTTTTAGCCCAAGCAGACCAGTCGGCTAAACCGAAACTGGTCCTATTAATAGTTGCGGATCAGTTTTCATACAACTATCTATCGCGCTATGGCGACAAAATGAGTTCTTCAGGACTGCGCTACCTGATGGAAAACGGAGCGCAATTCACTAACTGTTTGAATCGCAGCGCATCGACCAGTGCTGCAAGTGGATACTCAATCATTTCGACTGGTGCTTATCCCTGGACGACCGGGATAGTTTCGAACAAATGGTATGACCGAGCGAAGAAAGACTATCGATCAGCAATTCAAGATTCTTCCAATCGCATGGTAGGAGCTAACGGCATTGCAGGCGGAACAAAAGCGCTCAACGGCACCACACTTGGAGACCAGATGAAACTGTCGAGCAACGGCAGAAGTAAAGTAATAGGTCTTTGTGGAGACGAATCTGCAGCAATTCTTTTAGCAGGACCGCTTGCTACAAGCTCACTCTGGTTCGACAAACGCTCTGGCAATATGGTGACCTCGTCACACTACGGCTCTTCTATTCCTGCATGGATAAGCGCCTTCAACGATCAACACTTTGCCGAGCGCTATATAGGTAAACCCTGGCAACGCTTGATGCCTGAAACCGAATACGGTGCATCCACACGCGACGACTATCCGCGCGAAGCAATCATGGCAAATGATGGACGCAAATTCCCTCACATTATTGCTGGCGGTTCAAAAGAGGGCGATGGCTATTACGACAATTTTGCCATGACCCCTTTTGCCAATCAAATGATTTGCGACCTGGCAAAAGACGCTCTCGATAAAGAACAACTGGGTAACCACTCAGATGCAGATTTACTCGTTCTTGGTCTTTCTGCTGGAGAGCGTCTGACTCAACTCTTTGGTCCTTATTCGCAAGAATGTCAGGATCTGGTATTGAGAATGGATCAAAGCTTATCATCGTTGTTTCAAGCAATAGATGACAGAATCGGCTTGAAAAATACTTTGATAGTTTTCACTGCAAGCCA
>CAZFKB010000023.1:30606-33209 GCA_964519785.1 uncultured Candidatus Obscuribacterales bacterium
GACACCACAGGCACCGGATTTGGTTCGCATTACACCTACGACTCTCAAGTTCCACTGCTCATTTGCGGACCAGGTGTGCGCGCTGGTAAATATGCATCACACGCATCACTTACCGATATTGCCCCGACTGTAGCCTCAATTCTAGGAATAGAATTACCGTCTTCATGCGAGGGCAATCCACTTGATGCTGCGGTAACTCAAACATACGGTCCACCACGTCCACGCATTACTCAGGCACAATAAAAATGGCAGATATGGAAACACTGGTTTTAGTCGACGGAAGCTCGCTTGCTTTTCGTTCTTTCTACGCACTTTTCACCTCGGGACTGAGGACTAAAACCGGTGTGCCAACCTGGGCAATACTTGGATTTTTCAATTCGTTCTTCGACTTAATTGAGCGCCAGCATCCAGACAAAATTGCTGTTTGTTTTGACACTTCTACTCCCACATTTAGACACACTCAGTTTGATGGCTACAAAGCAAACAGACTGGATATGCCAGCGGAACTAGCTATTCAATGGCCATTGATTAAAAAAGGCATAGAAGTGCTTGGCGTTCCGGTGCTCGAACTGCCCGGTTTTGAAGCAGATGATATTATTGGTACTCTTGCAAAACGCTATTGCGAGGCGGGTCAGCGTGTAGTAGTGCTGACTGGCGACCAGGACATTTTTCAACTTGTCGATACCACCTGCGGTTCGGTAGAAGTTTTGATGCCAGGAAAAACTGGATTAAAACTCTATCAAAGAGCCGAAGTGCACGAAAAGCTTGGTGTCTGGCCAGAGCAAATCATCGACTACAAAGGTCTTTGTGGCGATACTTCAGATTGTATTCCAGGCATTCGAGGTATCGGTCCTAAAACAGCTCAAAAACTTTTGAGCGACTTTGGAACTATAGACGGCATCTACGAAAACATAGACAAAATCACAGCCAAAGCTTTAAACGAAAAATTGAGAACAGGCAAAGATTTGGCCTATATGAGCCGAAACCTTGCCACTATCGATTTAAACGTACCTCTTGAACTAAAAGGCGGCGAGCTCACTATGCACGAGCCCGATATAGACCAGGCAGGTCGCTATTTCAAAAGCCTTGCATTCAAGAGTTTTGTCCAACGAATCCCGCGTGCACTAGTTAAACTGGCTTCAATACCAGTAGAAGAAAATAGTGCGCTCGAACTGAAATATATCGAAGCGCTAAACAAAATAGAAGTGCCACCAATTACACCTCAAGAAGTCGGCATGATTGATGATGGTGATGGTCCACCTCATACAAAAAAAATCGAAAAAGACAGACAACTGACGCTTGAGCCGCCCTCAAGCAGTGTCGATCACGGACTTGGCAGTGCTGGTGCAGTAGCAGTAGTCGAAGCTGTTGAAGTTGTTACCGAAGTTCTTTTGATTAAAGAATTGCCTCCAGCTCCAAAACTAGAACCAATCGCCAATCCACTAATCATTTCAAAACCAGAGGATCTAAAAGAACTCACTAAAAAACTGGTTGCTGCAGGACAGTTCAGTGTAAATCTCGAAACTACAAGCAGTGAAAGTCTCAATACAGGTATTGTTGGGATCTCGCTTGCCTGGGCAGAAAACGAAGGCAATGGACCAGTCGAAGCAGCCTATATTCCCCTTGCTCATCAAACCATCTCAGCAATCGGGCAGATGGATCACGACGAAGCCCTTGCCATCTTAAAGCCGGTACTCGAATCGCAAGAAACTGGCAAAGTAGCTCACAATGCCAAATTCGAACAAAATGTGTTTTCGCTTTACGATATCGAATTCGCCCCAGTTTCATTCGATCCAATGCTTGCAAGTTACATAATCAACCCAGACAACAAACATGGGCTTAAAGAACAAGCAGACCGAGTCTTCAACCATCAGATGGTGCCTCAAGTAGACATTCTTGGAAAAGGCAAAACTCAAATGACTGTAGACCAGGTTCCAATCGAACGCATGGCTTCTTACGCTTGTGACGATGCACGTGTGAGTCTTGAACTGGCAAGATACTATGCGCAAATAATGGACGAAGAGCAAAAATACTTGCTGCACGAAATGGAAATTCCACTATCGGCAGTATTATCAAGACTGGAGCAAAACGGCGTAGCGTTGGATCTCGAGTATCTGAGCGCCTTTTCCAAAGAGCTTGCATCTGAATTAACACGTCTTGAAAGTGAAATTTATGCTCTGGCAGATGGTGCTTTCAATATCGGCAGTCCTCTGCAATTGCAAAAAATTCTTTTTGAAAAGCTTGGACTAAAAGCCAGCACCAAAACCAAAACCGGCTATTCAACTGATGCTTCTGTGCTTGAATCACTGGTGAACGACCATCCTATCGTTTCTAAGATTCTTGAATACAGACATATTGCTAAACTAAAATCGACTTATGTAGACTCATTTCCAAAACAGGTCATTGAACGCGACAACAGATTGCATGGCGAGTTCAATCAAACAGTCGCATCGACTGGAAGATTATCCAGCTCCAATCCTAATTTACAAAATATTCCAATTCGAACCGAGCTTGGAAGACGAATCAGACGTTCATTCATTGCTGGAGACAAAAACTCATCTCTTGTTTCAGCCGACTATTCGCAAATAGAATTGCGCATGCTC
>CAZFKB010000024.1:0-32052 GCA_964519785.1 uncultured Candidatus Obscuribacterales bacterium
CTAGTTTATCTGCCGCTTGAGCTCTACTCTTTGACACAAATTATTTTACAATCTCAAGCATCACTACACAATAATAGAAAAATTCACTGCAATTGAAGCTACTTCTCCACCGTTTGAAGTGCACGGCAGAGACGATTAACTATTTTGCTTTTGCTGTTTGCATGCGCTTGTTGAGCTCTTCTTTGCTCACATCTTCGACATGTGTTGCAATCCACCACTGAATGCCATTTGTATCGACTACACCACCTGAGCGATCGCCGTAGAATTGGTCTTTTACTGGCTGAATTTTTCGAGCGCCTGCTTTAAGCGCTTTTGAATAGGTACTATCGACATCTTTCACATAAATATAAAGCATGCTTGCCATGCCCTTGTTCTGGTCACACTCGCTTCCAATCATTACTTTTGAATCGCCAATTTGAATCTCAGCATGACTGATTTTTCCATCTGGTGTTTTATTGATGTCGTGTTCTTTTGCATCGAAAACTTGTTTTGCAAATTCAATCAAAGATTCAGGTGATTTGACCACAAGATAAGGTGTGACTGTGTTGTAGCCGTCTGGTATTGGTTTGGGCATTATTTTTCTCCTAAACTCTTGTTTCGATAACTCGATATTGATGCAGTAATCCGACACAACGCCAGATTAACGCAGTGGACAATACCTTTGTCTTAGCACTCAAACCTGAAATTCTGACCGTACCATCGCATAAAGAATAAATAGTTTTCATGGCTTCAATTTCTTCAGGCGTGATGTCTGTGTCGTTGTACGCTTGCATCCAACCTTCGTTATTTTCTACGGCACGAAGAAGTAAATCTTTATTTTCGAGAAGTTTTAGAGCCCAGTTCATTTTGTCTTCACTCAAAGCACAGTCGAGCAAATAAAAATCTAGTCCACCGGTAGTGGGTGGCGCTTGACCTTGTTGAAGTACTTCTTTTTGTTGGAATTTATAATTTCCAGATTTAAAAGTTGTGACCAGTTCAATCAAAGCTGATTTGCCTTTGAGTTCTTGCATTTGCATCTCAAATGGAATTCCATTTTTAAATTTCATATTGAACTGTCTGCCCAGAGCGTCAACTACTAGCAATACACCAGTTTTTTCTGCTTGTGAAATTGACTGGATTAAATTGACCGCAGACAAAACCCCCAGACTGCCTTCCATTTCTACAGTTTCTTTTGGATGCCAGTCGAGAGGTACTTTAGCTGCATCACAATAAGCATTACTTCCATAAGCTTCTTGAGCATATCTACATGCTCTTTTAGCTTGCAAAAAGACTTCGTTTGAATCAGTTTTTGTATCGCTCATCAATGCAGCTTGCGCTGAGCCAATAGTGACAAAAATATTTTGGGCGTTGCCAAACCAGCGTGTATTATTTGCAATTTTATCTTTTAAGACTTCAGCACTCTGGTCGATTATGTGATCCGAGCCTTCTAAAACCAGACAGTATTCATTGTTTTGTAAATATGCAAGGAAACAGGATTTTCCTTGTTCTGATACCAGTCGGCGCGTCGCGTTTGCGGTATTGAATATGATGCTTGCAATTTCACGCAACCAATGATTATGAAAATCGAGAGGATATTTTGCAAGTTCTGCTTTGTTTAATTCGGCAGATATATAAAAAATTGAAAACGTAGTGCCCGAAGCTATTACGCGCTCATTCAGTTTGGTGAACAGCTGATTTAAATAAGTTTTGTTTCCGCATCCAGCTATGGGGTCTGTCCACTCTTTATCTTCAGCTTCCTCAATTTGAGTAAACTTGATATAAACTCCGTTGAAATTGTCTTGAAAGTTTTCAACGACCTTTATTTGATCTGGGCTAAGTGTATTACCTTTTTCTACAAAGACCAAAACCAGCCCATAGACTCGATCTCTAAAGACTGGAAAATATACAAGACTTGAAAAACTAAGTCGTTCTGACAGGTTATCTAATCCAAATTTCGCCAGCTGCATAGAACCAATTGTGATACTACGTTTGATCTTGGATCGATCTTGCAACTCAGTTAGTTCGGCATGATTTATTTTGCCGACTGCCTCGATTGTATAAGTTTCCATTGCGTGAGCGCATTTGAACTCAAATTGACCGTTTTCAGAAACAGAATAAAAGGCAACCCATTTGATTTCTTTGGCATATAGATCTTTGATTGAGGAGCAAGCTAGAGTCGCAAATTCTGCTGAAGTTTCTGCTGTACTTAGTTGATAGATGTTTTTGGGCAGTTGTTTTTGCTCGCCTGAGCGTTCGCTTAAATCCATTTCCCCAGTGGGTTTTTGATTTAAAGACCATTTGCGTTTTTCTACATTTTTTTGAGCAGTATTTCCTTCGCGTACTTGCAATACATTATTCATGAGATTTTCTAATTGCACTTCGATTGCGCTGATGTCTGCAGCGGCCCATCCGCCATCCAGTTTTTCTTCTAATTGTGAGGCGGAAAAAGAGGTTTTAGACAGCGGGACCAGATAATCTAGCCGGCGCGCAATTCTTTCAAAAGGCAAGTTGAAAATTATTCGTATGAGAATGAAAATTTCAAGACAAAAAAGAATAGAAAATATTACAAGTGAACCAGGATGCAAATTGTTGAAAATATTCCATTCACCCGCTTTGAAATCAGGCAATTTGAAAAGTGGCATTCCCGCATGCAGATGCCCGTTATTGATGGGAGTTACACTGGCAAAGAATTTGTCTGAGCCATCTTGTATTACACACGAATGTTCGATTGCTCTAGTTGCTTCTGGAACAAAAGTATCTTTAGGTTCAATATTGTTATTTGCATCGAGCAAATAAAACCAGGAGAGTTGATATCGTTTTTGAATCTTGGCGAAATCAAAATTTCTTGGTTTGTGTTTTAAATGCAAAAAATCGTTTGCCGCACTTTTTGCATACCAGTCACCGTAGGTTGGCAGTATTTCGTTGTTGATAAAGCCCGAAAGCAAAAACAAAGGCAATACTGAGACTAAAAGCAGAATCATGACCTGACTGGTTGAATAATCCACAATCCAAGTCCAGAAGGTGCTTTTGCGGGTGAAAAGCTCTTCTTTCCTGCTTTTGCGTGCTCTGTTTTGGGACCACATGGGGTCCCTGATTATAGACTATTTTGGCTTATCTATCAGGCGGCTGGAAAAGCTTGTGGTGTTCCTTGGTTAGCTGAGTTGACCCACAATTCGCTTTGGAATATGTCCTGCATTTCGTTTGCGGAATTTTGCCAGACTTTGCTCACAACTCCGCTTTGATACATTTCCTGATGTACGCAAAAGAATATTGAGTCGTTAAGCTCGCTTTGCGCAAATATTTTTTGAATTTGCTTTTGAGTTTCATTGTCACGTGAAACAACCATGATCATGGTCAAATCCATTTCAGACTTGAGCGTTTTCAATTTGTTCAGCCAGTCTTCGCTTACTTTGAAATTATTGATAATGCCAATATTGTGCTTTTTGCCATTGCAGTCGAATGTAACTCTGGCATTGATCATATTGTCTTTTAAGGTCTGCCAGCAGAAATTGCTTATTTCACCGTCTTGTTGTGCTTGCAGATAAAGCATACGCAGATTTGCAACTTCGAGATGGTGACGTTGCCAGTCTGCATCAAATCTGTCGCTTGCTTCACTATTTGTTTTTGTGAGCATATAGACTAGCGGCTTGGTTGGCGTTGTCCACCAGGGCAGTTTTGTGTTATGACGATGACAAATGAGATAGTCCAGATAAAAGAGTTTTCTCAATCGATCTCTGATCAATACTGGTTTTGCATCGTCTGCAATAAAGTAAGAGATATGTTTTTCCAGCAGAACTTCGTGCTCTTCAAGCAGCTTGAAGATTAGTTCGTCGCGGGAGTTCAACTGAATTGCCATTTTTCTCTGGGACCTCTTATTGACCTTTGATAAAGCGTTGCAAGGAATCTTGATCTTTGCGATAGTGAACGCGATATTTATTACGCAGTTCATCATCCATTGCCTTGAGCGATTTTGATGTTTCTTTTAAAGCACGCGAGCGTTGCAGCACTTCATCTAATTGCTCGTCTAAATCTTCGACTGTTTTTGCAGGTGGACGTTTTGTAATCAGGTCCTCATATATCTGAGCAGCATCCATATACCAATCGGCTGTTAAATCACTGTATTCTTTCAAGCCCGGATGTCCTTGCGGAACGTCCATATTTTTTAGTTTGTAAGCAAGGGCTCTGTATCTTTTCGAAATGTCAGAAGCAGTTTCTGACCAGCGTTTGACCCGCTCCACTTCTCTATTTAGAGGGGTGTTTAAAATGACATTTTCTTGCGAAGTTATTTTTGCCGCTACAATAAAACGATCCATTTTTTCAAACCAGCGTACAGCCGGTGTATTAGCCGAATCCATATAAGTGGCTCCGGTTTCAAGCACTGGGTTTTTGGCTTTATAACGGTCTAAAGTGTGATCTAGTTTGACTGCTTTTTTAGGTGTCACAGGATGATCGCCTGCCGAAAAAACATCGTGCTTGCTTTCAGCATAAGCGGCCTGGCATGCCTGACAGCCAGTAGCGGCAAGGATCATAAGAAAGCCTGCTGCAAACGCTTTCACTTTTATGGATAGTTTTTTTGTTGCCAACGTGTTCATGACTTTAGTTCACCACCGGTGGATTGTTATTGGTGAAAATCGGGTCATTAACGTTGAATGTGCCGTTTGGATCGTTTCCGTTTGGAAAACCATTGTTGAATCCATTATTTACGTTCTGAGCATTGCCACCATCGTTCTTAGCATTGGCAAACGGTGCTACAGGTAAGCCTTGTCTGTTGCCAGTCGTGGCGTTGCCACCAGGAATGGTCGGGGTGTCGGGTCTGAACATAAAGGCATCTTGAACTTGAGCGTCAGTGGCTCCTTGTCTGATTTGCGGCGGGTCATTGGAATTGGCTTTGAATGTATTCATCTGGACAATCTTCCAGATTGTGTACGCTGATAAAAGCATCATCAGACCTGCAGCACAAGCGATAACGCGGTTGCCTGCATATGGACTTCCAACTACCATCGAGTAGCAAGCAAGTGCCATAAATATTGTTGCAAGCACTACACCTGCAATTACCAGATAACGCGAAAACGACCACACTGTTGGAAGTGGGTGGTCTGAAGTCAGTCCGTACAAACTTGTCGTTTTAGGATAATTTTGTCCTGGTGCATCACGGTTGATTTTTTTCTTGTCGCCATTCATATCATATTGAGGATATGGAGCGAGTACTTCATTTAATTGTTCAAGCTGCTGTGGTGTTGCGGTTGTTTCAATCAGCGCTTCACCGGAGCGCATATTGATACCAAGAATTCCTTCAATTCTATTGAGTTCGTCGTCAAGCAATTGATCTGGACGAATAGTCGTTACTTCGCGCTCACCGCGGCTATTGGTATGGAAAACTCTGACCATAGTGCGGTCATTGCCGTTGCCTACTGGGAAATTGTGTCCAGGACCCTGGTCGGCGGTACCAGTGGCAGCTGGCTGAGCATCGAAATTGTCACCAGGATTGACACCATTTGCAGTTGATCCATCGCCTGGAACTAGCGGATCTGCTTGCTGTTGATCTGTATTATTGGAAGGCAGACTTGCATAAGTATTATATGTAGGATCGCCTGGCTGACCAGAATAAGCAGGGACTGCAAAAGCCGCGCTCATTGAGAGAAACCACAAAGAGGTAAGCAGTGTGCTTACCCTTATGATTGAATTGACTTTTTGCCGGCTTGCCATGGTCTTAAAAACTCCGTTATTTCTCAGAATCGAATTTGCTTGTGTTAGCCACATTCGCTTCGACTTTGCCTAAGAAATTGAGTTCGTCGGCTAACTGTTGCAAGTCTGTGAGTGATGGAAAGTCGATTAACTCTTCCTCTTCTTCACTTTCGTCCAGTTCAGGAGCAATCAAGCTTGAAAGATTGGTTGACTTGCTTTGAGCAGTTGTTTTTTCATCAGCCAGTAGGTCGGCTGTGATACTGCTTATGAAATCGTTTACGATAGTGGCCTCTTTGTCTTGTGACTCTTGCGCTTTGTTTTGAGTAGGAGCGAAGGTGATGGCTTGAACCATTTCTTCGTCCATGTCTTCGCAATCGTCGTCGATCAAGGATTCACCGGATTCTTCCAGTTTTGATTTCTTGACTGGTTTGACACCCAAAGGGCCGCTTAGTGATGTAATCATTGGTACCATTGGTGGTCTCACTGCAGGTTCGTAGTCGCCAGCTGGAATTTCCAGGATCTTGTTGTTATCTTCCTCAAGCATAGCAACCGATTTCACTTGAAGTTGTTCTTCTAGCGTAGGATCCGCAGGCAAATCTGCTTTACTGCACATTTTAATTGGCACATTTTCGAAACTATCGACTACTTTTCCAAGCGTAAGCTCGAGTCCAAGTCCCCGAATCTCACAGCTCAAACCGTCGAAAGCCGCAGTCCGTCCGCCTGGAGTCAAGTTTTTACCTTGAACCATGTCTGCATAAATCTGGTGACGACCTTCAATATCATCGGCCTTGACAGTCATCATTTCATGCAGTAAGTGAGCGGCACCAAAAGCTTGGATTGCCCATACTTCCATTTCGCCCATACGCTGACCGCCGTGGTTTGCTTTTCCGCCGACAGGCTGTTGAGTAACAGCTGCGTAGGGTCCGCCAAGTCCGCAACGGGCATTGACTTTGTGCAATACGAGCTGATTCAACTTGAGCATATATTGTCTTCCGACAAGTACAGGGCGGTCGAATTTTTCGCCTGTTCTGCCGTCTGTCAATACTACTTTGCCATCTGCACCAAGCCACTCATAGCCAGGTAGTTGACGAACTTGTTCAAGCGCTCCAGTGACAAGGTTGTAAGAAGCATCTTCTTGAATTGATTCATCGAACTGGTGAATTCTGTAATAGTGATTCAAGATGCTTGCATACCAGCCAAGCTGGGTGTCGAAAACCTGTCCGACATTCATACGCGAAGGAACACCAAGTGGGTTCAAGATGATGTCGACGGGTGTGCCGTCTGGCAAATAAGGCATGTCTTCGTCTGGAGCGATATTTGCAACGATACCTTTGTTGCCGTGACGTCCAGCCAGTTTGTCGCCTACTTCGACTTTGCACATACGAGCTATGAGCACTTCGATTTCACAGATGATACCGGCTTTCATTTCAGGTGTGGTTTCAGGTGTGAAGATGCGAACGTCGATTACACGACCACCAGATCCGTGTGGAACTCTAAGTGAGTTGTCCGCCATTTCTTCGGCAACTTTGCCGAAAATTGCCTGGAGCAATTCTTCTTCAGCAGCAAGTGCTTTGTGCTCTTTGGGTGTCAGTTTGGATACAAGTACATCACCTGGCTCGACATAGCAACCAATTTTGGCGATGCCGCGCTCATCGAGATGCTCGAGGTCTTTGTCTGAAACGTTTGGCAATTCTGGAGTGAGTATTTCAGGACCGCGAAGAGTTTGATAAACACCAATTGAATGTTTTTCAATTTCGATGTGGCTCAATTTGTCATCACGAACCAGACCACGACGAACGATGATAGCGTCCTCGAAGTTGTAACCGCTCCAGCAGGTGAAAGCTACGAGCAAATTGCGACCAAGAGCCAGTTCGCCATTGTCAATAGCTGGACCGTCAGCGATGATTTGACCGACTTCTACTTGCTGACCCAATTTGACCGAAGGTCTTTGGTCGGCAATTGTATTCTGGTTGGTGCGGTCGAAACGAGTCAATGGATAAACACGTTTTCCACCGGTAGCCTGGGTGATTTCAATCTCGTTTCCAGTAACGTTGGTTACAACGCCACTACGTTTGGCAGTGATCGAATGACCGGAAGAACGAGCAGCAATGCGCTCCATGCCAGTACCGACGCGAGGACGCTCTGGTCTTACCAGCGGCAGAGTTTGACGCATCATCCCACCACCCATCAGGGCGCGGTTGGCGTCGTCGTGCTCCAGGAAAGGAATTAATCCAGATCCTACAGACAAGAAACCTTGTGGCGCGATACCAATGAAGTCTACAGCTTCAGGTGCAACTTCAAAGAATAATTCTCCACGACGTGCTGCAACTAGAGGACCTTCAATTTTGCTATTTCTTACTTTTGTATCGGGTGGTGCAAGCAAGAATTTTTTGTCGTCGCCAGGAGCAAGATACATCACTTCATCTGTGAGGTAGCCATTTTCTACTCTTCTGTAAGGGACACACAAAAAGCCATCGTCGTCGATACGGCAATAGGTTGCAAGATAAGAAACCATACCGCAGTTTTTACCTTCGGGAGACTCAACCAGGCATACACGTCCAATTTGGCTTGGATGAACGTCGCGCATTTCTTTGGGAGCTGCGCTTGGGTCGATACCACCTGGACCAAAAGATGTGATTCTTCTTCTGTGCGAGAGCTCAGAAAGTGGATTTTGCTGGTCAAGATATTGGACCAGTGGGTTGCCAGCAAAATATTTGCTCATCGCATTGCCAAAAGGTCTTGTATCAATCAATTCGTTAGGGCTGCCGATTTCTTCGTCTTCATTGAGTTCAAGACGCATTCTGATAGAACGGCACATTTGCGAAAGCGCAGGTCTCAAGTTTTTGGCCATTGTTTCGCCAACACCACGAAGGTGGCGGTTTTCCAAACTGTCTACGTTATCGACATACCCCGAGTCATAGGGAAGGGCGAGCAAATATTCGACAGCTGCAAAAATGTCTTTGGCATTCAATTGAAGCGAAGTGCTATCAAGACCTAATTTTCTGTTGACACGACGACGTCCGAGTTTGCCCAGGCTATAACGACGTTTGTCTGTCAATTCATCAATAGCTGTTTGACCAGCACCAGCTCCACCAGATCCGTCTGGCTTCCAGGCTCTACCTACAACAGAAAGAGCTTCGTTCTGGCTAAGTGCTTTCCAATCAATTCTTGAACGCTCGAGATTTTTGCCTAATTTTTTCTCGATATCAGCGCCGTCTACACCCATTGCTTGAAGCAATGTGGTTGCAGCGACCCAAGATCTCTTGGGCAATTTGACTCTGCATTTAGAGCGACTTGCTTTGCCGGTCGAGGTGTCGATTTCAAGTTCGAAAGTTACAGGTGCACCAAGCTCAGCCAGCCACAATGCTTTGTATGTAGTGTTGCTTGGTTGCGAATAATAGATACCAGGTGCGCGAACTAGTTGTCCAAGAACCACGCGCTCAGAACCGTTGATGACGAAGGTTCCGCGGTCGGTAATTACAGGAACGTCTGAAACGTAGCATTTCGATTTTCTGAGTTCACCGGTAATGGTGTCGCGTAACCACACATCCATCATCATGCGACGCGAGTGGGTCATATTTGTTTTGCGAGCTTGCTCAGCCGATTCGGGATAGCCAGAATCTGCTGAGTAGTCTTCAAACCAGTAGTTAACTTTTCCGTCCGGACCTACAAAGGTGAGTTCGAAACGTTTGCTGTAGTCGCTTGCAATAGGAGAGATTTCTGCAAACAAATTGCCGATTGTCTCTTCTAAGAAACGACGATAGGAACGTCTGGGGAACTCAGCCAGGTCTGGAGCTTGGAAGTTGAAACTCATTGCTCACCTCCGGCAGTATTGCCTTGGCTCATTAAGGAACGTTTGTGAATCGAAAGGGCACGGGCTAGGTCGGAAGCCAAATCTTTGCGCTCTGGGGCGAGTGCGCTTGCGATGCGGAATTCGGTAACCGCTTCGCCGATTTGACCTTGCGCCATCAAATTGACGGCAAGTCTGTGATGAACATCTGCGTTGTTCAAATTATTAGTGAGAAGTTGTCTCAGTATTTTTACTGCTTCACTGTAGTCGCGCTGTTTTTCAGCACCGGCTACCATTGCCATTTCACGCTCTAGTGCGCTTGGCTGAGCAACTTTTTGGACAGGCACTTGAGCTTGCTGCACAGGCGCTTGCGCTTGCATTGGTGCAACTCCTTCGTACATGTTTTTGGCAATGTTTGAAGGAACGTTGTTGAATTGCATTTGATTCATATGATTCATTTGCACTGGAGCTTGATGAATAGCTTGCTTGGGCTGAGCCATTTGTTTTTGTCTTTGCATGTCAGCCATGCGCGATGCTGCTTCTTGATTTTTTTCGGGGTCGATTAAGACACAGGTCAAATAAGCTTGGTGAGCGCCTTTATAATCGCCGCAAGCTTCAAGACATTCGCCAAGGAAGAATTGATATTTGGCATTGCGAGGCTCGAGCATGACAGCTTGACTGATTTCAGCAAGAGCTTCTTTTCTCAAGCCTTGACCAAAAAGAGTTTCAGCTGCTTTTTTGTGCTTGTCTGCATTGTTGTGGTGATAAGCATTGTTCAAGCTCTTACGACCGGCTTTGATAGCAGGATGGCTTGGCTCTAAAGTTTCAAGTTTTCTATATTCACCCTCAGCACCCTGGAAGTCGCCAGTCAACTGAAGAGCTCCAGCAAGACCAAGATGATTTTCGGCAGAAAGTGGGTCTTTGGCGACTTGCTTTCTCCAGATTTCAACCAGAGCTTGACCGGCTGCAACATCGTGTGAATCGAGAATTAAAGCTTTGCGAAGCGAAGCCGCAGCTTGAGTGTGGTCGCCTTCGGCTCTGGCAATAAGACCAAGTTGACGATAGGCAGCACCATATTCTGGGTCTTTGACGATAGCCTGGTTATACCAGTGTTTAGCCTGGTCCATTCTGCGATATGCCAATTCCATGTCGCCAAATTTGACAAGAACCATAGCTGATGGCTCGATTTGCATGGCTTGTTGGTATTCGATATAAGCAGATTGATAATCACCTGCAGCAAGAAGTTGATCTCCAAGCTTTACTCTAGATTCAGCATCGCTTGGGTCGATACCCATTCCTTTGATTGCTTCAGTGAGCAATTTGCCAGCGGCGCCATTGTCTGGAGCAGCGCAAAGAGCTTTGCGAAATAGACCTGCAGCACCAGAATAATTTTTGGCTTTGAGCATATGTTCGCCCATTGCGGTGCGAGCGCAGGACAAATTGATTCTGAATTGTTTGTTTGAAGGTTCATATTTGACAGCGTTTTCGTGAGCTTCAACTGCTGCTTGCCATTGACCTTTATTACCCAAAAGCACGCCTTCGTTGTTGTAACGTGTGGCTTGCTGTTTGTTTTCATTTATTTGATTGGCTCGCTGCGCTTCAGCTTTTCTTTGAGCTTCGCTTTCTCTAGCTTTTTGTTCTTGCGACTCTTGTTCTTTGCGCGCTTGCTCTTCGCGATAGTCGGGGCGACGTTTAAATTTCGAAATGGTAAGAGCTTCAGAGTTCGAAGACTGATCCCAGGATTTTTCCTGAAGGTCTTTGCGCGAGGGTAGAGTGCGCATTTCCATTTTGGTTGCCATTGCTGGAAGAGCGCTGCTCAAAAGAAGACAAGAGCATATGGCTGAGACATAAATCCTATTTATTTGGGGTTTGGATTTGGACTCGGACATTTGGGGTGGAACCTCTTTTGGGGATGCGGCGTTCTCAACCGCTTGTAAACCCAGCTTAAGGTTTTGCCCCCTGCGGGTCTATTGGGGTTTCTCCCATGCATTTCGTAGAATTCCCATTTTTTAGATTAAATGCGAGATCTCTATCTCAAATATATCGATCACTACTACTCTCAATAGTTTTGATCTGAGGCTGTATCTCTAGTATCATTGTCTTATTTGTTATAAGGAGCCGCTCCATTAAATGAACCAGCCACCTCCCAGGCACCCGGCATTCAGACCGCGAACAGTGGTTTGCGAGCGCCATGAGCTTATAAGATTCGGCTTGAAGCGCGTGGTCTCAGAGGTCGTTGATATAGTTGGCGAAGCCAACGATGGCATGGTAGCTACTGAAATAATCAGACGGCTCAGACCTGATTTCGTCATGCTTGACGTAGATTTAGATATTTTAAATGGGGTCGAAGTTTGCAGACGTGTCGTTCAGGAGCTTCCAAACTCGAACGTTCTTGTACTGACAGACTCTTATCATGCAACTAAATATCACAACCAACTGATGCGAGCAGGCGCTCGTGGTTTTTGTCTCAAGTCTTCGGGTCCTAGAACACTTTTTGAAGCTATTGAGCAAACAACAAGAGGCTTGCCATACTGCGATCCTAAAATTACTCAATTAGTAAAGCAACAGCCTACAACTACAAGTCAGCCTAATTCGAATCTTACAGATAGAGAAGTAGAAGTACTTATACGTCTCGACCTTCGCAATAAAGAAATTGCAGAAGAACTTGACATGAAACTACGTACAGTAGAAAAACACATTGAGTGTATTCTTGCCAAATTGAAAGTACCAACTCGTACTGCAGCTGCTCTTAAGGCTGTGCAATTGGGTTATGTGCTCTTGCCCAAAATGCCTGGTCGTGATCCGGTCACTGGACTATCACACGAGCAGACTGTGGCCGAACTTCAAGCCGAGCTTGCTATTGCTAATGAACATCTCAAAGCCCTTTTACGCCAGAATGAACTTCTCAAAGAAGCTCTCACAGACAAACTGCGCAATCAAGGCAAAGAAAATCCTTAATTTCGAAAAAGTGAAGCAAAAGACAATACTGTCACTTTTGCTTTTGTCAGTTTTTTGCATGCCTGCAAGCGTTTCGGCGCAAAGCCAGGTTCCAATGCAAAATCAGTCTGATGAATTGCCTTTAGGAAACAGATTTTTGCGCGTGGTCCAAACCGCCACAGGTATGAACTTTCTTGCTTCTTTTGTGGCAAGTAAAGTGACCGGGGCTGTTTTGTCTAAAAAGACTGGCGGGCGGGTGAAAGCAAAAGTTGGCACTTATAGCCTGACCGACCTTGCTTCTGGAAAAATCAAATCGATCAAAATAGTGGTAACTCATCCAAAGCTCAGCGGCGTTGAGCTTGGAGAGTTTCAAATTAAAACGCAAAAACCTCTCTGGGTGACAAGACGTTCGCTAAAACGTCCAAACGAAATGCTCGTTTATTTCAAATTCACTCAGGACCAAATTCAAAAAATCCTGGCTGATGAGCGAGCGAGAGCAATGTTAAAGGGCTTGAAAATCGACCTTCCGGGGCTTGGAGCGCAGGAAATAGAAGTGATTGAGCCAAGTGTAGTGATAGGTCAGGATTCGGTCGATATTAAAGCTTTTCTTGTAACTAAAGGCGCTGCGCGCGATACTGGCATTGATCTTGCTATTTTTGGCCAGCCAAAACTGGTCGAAGAGCGCAAAATCATCATCGATTCGCTCAAAATAGAGTCTAAAACTATAGACGAGCCGGCAGTCTTTGCCGATTTTGTAAGCAAACTGGTCAATCCAATTATCGATTTTGCTCGATTTGACCGCACTGACCACGCTTTTAGACTTTCGGTCCTGACTGTTAACCCAGGCAAAATCGAAGGTATGGGAAGACTTTTACTGGTTCCAAGGAGTAAGTAATGAAAACTTTGGCTCGAATCTCTATTTTGAGTCTATTTTTGAGTGTCAGTGTTTTGGGCGCTTGTCATATTTTTCCAGATCCAAAAGACGCTTCTGGCGGCGAAAAAGTGGAAGTTGTCCAAGATGATCAAAAGGGTGCCCAAAAAGACCCTCAAAAAGCCGAAGTAGAAATCTATTTTGCTAAGAAAAACGGCGAAGAGCTCGAACTGGTGGCTGTTAACCGTCCTATACGCGGTGAAAACAAGCTGAATGACACTCTGGAAGAGCTCTTGCGCGGACCTACTCCAGAAGAAGAAAAAGAAGGACTTTTAAGCGAAATCCCTAAAGGCACTATTTTGCTTGGCATTAAAGACGCAGAGGGCGAATCTGAAATTGATCTGTCAAAGAGATTCAGTACTGGAAGCGTATCTTCGATGCAAACAAGACTCGACCAATTAACCAAAACGGTCACACCGCTTGCAGGAGACAAGAAAATCTATGTTGATGTCGAGGGGAAGCGGCTTGAAGCCTCAAGTTTTGATGGGCTTGAAATCAAACAGCCCATAAATTGAGGGTTGCGCCCATTAACCAGGCTCTTAACATTTGTTTGAGCCAGAGGGGAAGGGTGTTAGAATGAAGGATTGTCAACGTTAAATATCAATTTTCCTGGAAAAAACAATGAAAGACGGAATTCATCCCACCTATTTTGATGTCGTAGCAACATGTGTTTGCGGCAGCCAAGTTCAACTTGGATCGACCAAAAAAGAAATCAGAGTAGAAATTTGCAGTAACTGCCACCCATTCTTCACCGGTCAACAAAAGATTGTTGACACTGAAGGACGCGTAGACCGCTTCGTCAAGCGCTACAAACTCAATCAGAAAGAAGCTGTCAAAGCTAACTAGCAAGAATTAGTGCAGGCGCAAGATCGCTTAATTGTCGCACTAGATGTGTCGAGCCTCGATGAGGCTCGTTCTATCGTGGAAGAATTGAAAGGCTCGGTCGGGATGTTCAAGATCGGGCTTGAGCTTTTCACTGCCTGCGGAACAGAAGTTTTTCAATTTATCGAATCGTACAAAGCAGAGAAAAATGTGCGTTTCTTTTTTGACGGAAAATTTCATGATATACCAAATACAGTGGCAGCTGCTTGTAGAAATACTACGCGTGAAAATGTAGCGATGTTCAACATCCATGCTCAGGGCGGAATTGAGATGATGAGCGCTGCGGCAATGGCTACCAGGGAAGAAGCAAAAGCAAAAAATATCGACAAACCGATACTAATAGCGGTGACTGTTCTGACCAGTATTTCGCCAGAAGTTTTGCACGAACAAATAAAAACAAGTAACGATATCGACTTGCCCCAATATGTAGTTCATCTGGCTAAAATGGCTCAAGAGGCTGGTCTTGATGGTGTAGTAGCATCGCCAAAAGAAGTCCCCCTGATTCGAAATGCATGCGGTAAAGATTTTGTCATCGTCACGCCAGGCATAAGACCAAACTGGCCCGAACTTGGACAAGACGATCAAAAACGTGTTCTTACTCCCGCCGAAGCAATCGCTCAAGGCTCTAGCTATCTAGTAATCGGAAGACCAATCACTAAAGCCAAAAATAGGCGCGATGCTGTTAATAGACTTTGCAAAGAATTAGTCAGTCACTAAAGATGCACTTGTGCCATCGGGGGCGGTGTTATCTTTGGGCGAGGGCGATTGGATTTGTTGGTAGGTGCCAGATTGAGTTATAGTCTGAGCCTGGATTCTATCCGCTGTAGTGCTTTGGTCTTTGAGGTCGCCTTCTTCTTTTCCTTCTGTGTCTTTTCCTTTGCTGAACAAAGACAAAAAGCTGGCTAAAGGAACGTGTGATTTAGAGTCTCCACCTTGGGTGTAGAGATACATAATAGGTTCGTACAAATCCTCTGCCGTTTTGTAGCGAGCAAGCATTCCTCTGCTAGCCGCTGATATAGCGCCAGTTTCTTCTGAAACTACAATGCACAATCCGTCGTAAGTTTCGGACAATCCAATAGCTGCTCGGTGTCTTGTACCGTATCTATAACTTAATTGTGGGTCGTCAGTCATTGGAAGAATGACTCCAGCAGCCACAATTTTGTCTTCTCTGATAATGACAGCACCATCGTGCAAAGGTGATTTGGAAAAGAAAATAGTCAGTAAGAGTGTGGCTGAAATGTCGGCGTTCAAAGTGGTGCCTGGGCTCACATAGTCTCGTTCGCCTTCCAATGGCTCGATAACTATCAATGCGCCTTCTTTCACTCTTGCCAGTTCGCGCACAGCTTGTATTACTTGTTCTATATTGCGCTTGGTCCGCTCCTGGTCTGCATCTGCAAGTGACCAGTCGAATTTGAGCGTTCGCATTCGTCCTAAATGCCCGAGACCTCTTCGCAATTCTGGTTGAAAAATGACTACCAGCGCCAGAAATGCTACAGGAACGAGTAAGTGAAGAAGGTTTGTGATAAGAGTGAAACCAAATAAAGATGATACTCCCCAAATCCCCGCAAGTACGAGAACGCCTTTGACTAGCCGTTCCGCCTGGCTTCCAACAATGCGTTGCCAGATCCAGGTAATACAATAACTAATTGCTAAAACCTGGATGAAGAGCTTGAATAAAAGCTCTCCGTTATGTTCGTGCAATAGTTTTAAAAACTCTTCCATCTTCTCGCCTTTATCGCTCTGCTTCGAGCCAGGCTGGGACTCGATCTTGGCGAATCAAGTCTGTAATGGTTTCACGTTCCAATATTAAATCTGCCTGCCCTTCCTTTAGAAGCAGACATGCTGGTCGACCTGTACGATTGTAATTGGAAGACATGCTGTAGTTATAAGCTCCTGTTCCAAAAACGGCGATCAGGTCACCTGTACCGGCTTCGATTCCGGCATCTTTTACGATTATATCCCCTGATTCACAATACTTGCCCACTATTGACACTTTTTCCGCGCTTTTAGACGACATTGCATTAGCAATTTGGGCGGTGTATCTGGCGCCATATGTAGACGGGCGCGGATTGTCAGCCATTCCGCCATCTACTGCCAGACAAAGAGAATTATTAGCCAGTCGTTTGACATGACCAACCTCATAAATTGTCACTCCTGCAGTACCTACAATCGAACGACCGGGTTCAATCATCAAATGAGGGAGGTCCATTTTTAGTTCACAGTATGTTTCACTCACCGACTGTGCAATTGTTTTAGACCATTCATAAAGTCCCGGAGGCTTATCTTGTTCGATATATGTGATTCCCAGTCCGCCACCTACATCCAGCAATCTAGTTTTGAGCTCAAACTTGATTTGTGTCTCTAAAGACAGTTGCGCAAGCACATTGACACTGTCTTTATAAACACCCAGTTCTAAAGCCTGACTGCCTATATGCGCATGAAAACCAAGAAAGTCGAGATATTTTTGATATGTTCTAACCAAAGAAAGATATTCGTCAATTTCGTTTAAACCAATTCCGAATTTGCTGGTTTCTTGACCTGTCTTTATATGATCGTGAGTATCTGGTTCGATGCCCGGTTTAATGCGAAAGAGTATTTGTGCTCTGGCGTTTTTTGACTTACACAGGCTCAAAACAAGTTTGAGTTCGGACATATTGTCTATAACTATTTTGCATTCTTCAAGCTCAATAGCCAGTTCTAACTCTTTTTTCGATTTGTTATTTCCGTGCAGAAAAATATTTTTGGCGGGGACATTGGCACAAATAGCGGTTTCGAGCTCTCCCAGCGAAACAACATCAAGTCCCATTTTTAACTGATTGACGATTTTGCACATAGCAAGACACAAAAATGCTTTGCCAGCATAAAGGATTGTCTTTTCTTGTGGATAAGACTCAAGACCTAGGCGACAGGCTTCTTGAGCCTGAAAAATAGAGGCATAGTCCATCAGCCACAACGGCGTTCCAAATTTTTTTGCCAGGTCGCAAACATCGAGCCCTGCAATTTCTAAATGATCAAGATGATTGACTGTTGCCGAATGCGGCCAAATTCGCGTATTTGGAGATGTGATCAACTGACTGCCCAAAGAAGTCTTTAAACCGTTCAGCTATTTTACCATCGCAAATGGTCTTGAAATTTATGGCGCGCCGATATTTACTCGCAATTCCCACTCACGCACTTGTCCAAGTGCAGATTGGGGAAGCAAATGTGCATTTGGCACTTTGATTTCTTGTGTCACCGATTGCATTTCGCGCTGAATCTCTTTTGCTTGAAAAGATTTTTCATCGATATTGGTCATGGCGAATGCCAGTGCTTCTACTTCTTCGACGCTGGTTGCATGCAATTTGCTTGCACTTATATTGACGTCGGGGCAGAAATTTATTAGTTCTTTTGCAGATTCAAGATTGGCTTTCATCCAGCCATTTTTGAAAGAAAATACACCAGCTATAGAACCGCCAAAATAATAAATGAAACCGCCGATTTGATGGCTTGAATTTTTCACTACGATGCAGCCTGGCATTTCGGTTTGAATCAAGTGCGAAGAAGCCATTTCGAAAGCTTGCATTGCGTCTATTCCCATTTCTTGGTTGAACACAGAACCGTGGAAAAGTGAACCTGCTGCAAGGGCTACGGCTTCAGGCATTATATATGTATCGATGATTGAATCGACTGAAGTCAAAATGGAGCAGAGCTCACTAAAAGCTTCTTGACCAAAAAGTTGTTTCTCGCTTCCTTTTCTTCCGAAAACACAACCAAGTACTTTGCCTCTAAATACAAGCATTGCTGCTCTAGCCTTTTCTCTTGGACAAATAACTTTTATGCAGCAAGTATTTTGTTTATTAGAAAGGCTGTAGAGCATTTGATGATATCGCAGTTGCGAAGCTTCAGTCACTTTGCGGCTTTCGCTTGATATCGCTTGTGGTATCAGTCCCATTGCTCGTCTGTTCAGACCATCGCGGGTTGAATTTAGAGCGTGAAAATTTTTGCTCTCTTCCTTAACAGCTAATTTTTCTTTCCAGACTAACACTGCTTTATCCTCTCTGAAGAATCTGCCGGGGGGGCTTGGCTATTCGTGGGCATAGACTAACACCATGACTAGGTGGATTCACTGGGGAAATTACGTATCAGTCGAATTAAATTAGCCAAATCTTGAAATCAGCCAATAATTGGATAGATTGCCAAACTGTGCTTTTTTTGATCAATCAGCCAGCATTTCGGGTTGTCGGGCATTCTGTCAGTAGGAAAACTGACGATTGCAAGGTCAAAACGCCAGCCACTGTGCTTTATATGAGGATTTTGCACGCAAAAATGTTTTGCGCCTAATTTAAGGCGAGTGAGTTTAGCTCTGGTAAAAGTGGCAAAAACAGAATCTAAATTTAGCGATAGACGTGTCTTAACCTCGAAAAAAACTAAATAATCGTTTGGGTCAAGGGCAATCAAGTCAATTTCAAAGGCATGACTAGCGTTTTGAAAATTTGTTTTTAAGATCTGCCAGTTTTCCTGCTTGAGTTTATCCAGGAGCAATTGTTCACCAGCCTGACCGAGCTTTTTGCGCCCTTTAGAGCAAACAATAGACAAAACATTATTGTCTTCATCGATCCAATTGCACATGAGCCTTAATACTTCCTTTTAATGAGGAGTGAACGACTATATAATCGAGGTTCCAATAATTAAGACGACTGAACGAGGAAAAAAGTTCAAGCCATGTTAGATATTCGCCACATCAGAGAAAACACAGAACAAGTCGAAGCAGCTCTACAAAGACGAAATGCCGGTTTTTCGGTAAAAGAATTGATAGTTGTAGACGAACAATTCCGTGCTGTGAATTCTGAGTGGGAGAGTTTGAACCGCAGACGTAATGAAATTTCGGAATTATTTAAAACTGGCAAGGTAGAAGCTTCACAGAAAGCTGAATTGCAAGCCGAAACAAAAAAAATCAAAGAGCGCTACGAAACTCTTGGTAAAGAAAAAGACCAACTTGAAACAAAAGTTTCTGAGATGTTGCTTGCTATCCCCAATCTGCCTGAGAAAAGTGTGCCTGATGGTGTTGACGAAAATGATAATGCCGAGCAGCACAAGTGGGGAGAAATTCCGAAAATTGCTGAGCCAAAGCCTCACTACGAGCTTGGAGCAGAACTTAACGTGTTCGACTTTGAGCGTGGCGTAAAAATCGCAGAATCACGCTTTACTGTTTTGATGGCTAATGGTGCGCGTCTTGAGCGAGCAATCATGAATTATATGCTTGACTCGCACGCAAAACGTGGCTATCTGGAAGTATTTCCGCCGGTAATGGTCAATCGTGATTGTATGATTGGCACTGGACAATTGCCTAAATTCGAAGGCGATTTCTATAAATGTGCCGACGACGACCTATATTTGATTCCCACTGCAGAAGTTCCGGTCACTAATTTGTATCGCGAAGAAGTGCTTGATGAAGAACATTTGCCAATTTTGCACTGCGCATACACGCCTAATTTCAGACGTGAAGCCGGATCTGCTGGAAAAGACACACGCGGTTATATAAGACAGCATCAGTTCAATAAAGTTGAGCTGGTCAAATTCTGCGCGCCTGAAAATTCAGAAGAAGAGCATGAAAAACTGACTCGCGACGCCGAGCTTATATTGGAAGGTCTTAATCTTCCGTATCGCCGAGTACTTCTATGTGCTGGTGACCTGGGCTTTTGTGCTCGCAAATGCTATGACCTTGAAGTGTGGTTTCCAAGTCAGAATAAGTATCGCGAAATCAGCTCCTGTTCGAACTTTGGAGACTTTCAAGCTCGCCGTGCCAATATCAAATATAAACCCAAAGATGGGGGCAAGAGCCGTTACATTCACACTATCAATGGCTCTGGTCTGGCTATTGGAAGAACACTTGCAGCCATACTTGAGAACTATCAACAACCCGATGGTAGCGTGAAAATCCCGCAGGCTCTCGTTCCTTACCTCGGCGGTCAGGACGTGCTTGAAAAAAAAACTAACTTAGTCTCAGTTTAAGACTCAAGTTAGCGGCAATTTAATCACATTTATATTTATTGTATGTCCTAAAAGCAGCGCTACTGCTAGAATATCTACTTGTCAGAAGGTCTTTGCGCCCATTCTGGCAAGCGAGTGGAAGCTCTATATTGCCACTGCTATTGGTGACGTCACACTCTTTGAGGACAAAAGAATGCCTACCGAAGTGAAAGAAAGCCGTAATGTCAAAACAGGGACACAAGCCGTTAAGCGCGGTCTGCCCCAGATGCTCAAAGGCGGCGTCATCATGGATGTGGTTACTGCTGAGCAAGCAAAAATTGCCGAAGCTGCAGGTGCTGTGGCGGTAATGGCGCTCGAGCGCGTTCCGGCTGATATCAGAGCTACTGGTGGAGTTGCTCGTATGAGCGATCCAGCACTAGTTGCATCGATTGTAGAAGCGGTCTCGATACCAGTTATGGCTAAATGTCGTATTGGACACTTTGTCGAAGCACAAATTTTAGAAACACTTGGCGTTGACTGTATCGACGAGAGCGAAGTGCTCACACCAGCCGACGAAGAGTATCACGTAGACAAATCCAAATTCACCATACCTTTCGTTTGCGGAGCCCGCAATCTGGGTGAAGCACTTCGTCGTATTGGCGAAGGTGCAGCAATGATGCGCACTAAGGGCGAAGCTGGAACTGGCGATGTGGTTGAAGCCGTTCGTCATGCAAGAGCAATTCTTGGTGCAATCAAAAAATTGACCATTATGCCTGACGAAGAATTGATGACATATGCCAAAGAAATCGGCGCTCCATACGAACTGGTCAAAAAAGTAAAAGAAGAAGGCAAATTACCTGTAGTCAATTTTGCAGCAGGTGGTATCGCAACCCCAGCAGATGCAGCTTTGTTGATGCAAATGGGAGTAGATGGCGTATTTGTTGGATCCGGAATTTTCAAATCGGGCAATCCGCAAAAACGTGCTGAAGCTATCGTTAAAGCGACCACCTATTTCAATAATCCCGAAATTCTTGCTGAAGTAAGCAAAAATCTTGGCGAGCCAATGGTTGGCTTGACTGTTAAATCACTTGCTCCAAACGAAACTCTAGCTCAAAGAGGCTGGTAATGCCAAATATGCAAGAGAGCTTGCTTATTGGTGTGTTGGCTCTGCAAGGAGCTTTCATCGAGCATCGTCAGGCGGTAGAACGTCTTGGCGCGCGATCGATGGAAATACGCTTTAAAGAACAGCTTGAGCTAATTGATGGTCTCATTATTCCAGGCGGCGAGTCCACTTGCATAGATAAGCTCTCGCGTGAGATTGCAGGCGAGCTGTACAGCGAAATAACTAGACTTGGTGCTTCAGGTAAATTACCAATTTATGGTACTTGCATGGGCACCATCTTTCTGGCTAAAGAAATTGAAGGCTCTAATCAAAGTCGTTTGAATTTGATGGACATCACAGTCAGACGAAATGCATACGGACCCCAGAAAGCTAGTTTTGAAGCCGAGCTCGACATTTCTGCTTTGAATATGGGTGATGACTCTGATGTGAGTCCATTTCCTGGAATTTTCTTGCGCGCTCCATCGATCATCCAAGCAAAAGAAAATGTGCAGGTCCTTTGCTCATTCGATGGAAAGCCAGTTATGGCTCGCCAGAATAATTTATTCGTCACTACGTTTCATCCAGAAATAACTGATGACCTTCGTATCCACAAATATTTTATCGATCAAGTTTGCAGAAAATCGCAAGAAAGCCAAATGGCATCCATCACGACTTTTCCTTATGAGGTTAGCCTAAGCAAATCATGACCACAAAAACCGAACCTATAAAAGGTACTAACGACCAGGTAATTTGGAAACCGGAAGGAAAGTATCTCGAGTCCAGGGTTTCGGATTTCATGAGGAAGCAAGGCATTTCGACCTGGCAAGAACTGATAGAAAAATCCAATCAGGACACAAACTGGTTCTGGCAAGAGAGTCTTGAATATATGGGCTTCAAATGGTCGAAGCCGTATAGCAAATTGATGGATATGTCTAAAGGCTTCGAGTGGACCAAGTGGTTTGTTGATGGCAAAATCAATATTATCGATAACATTATTGATTTTCATCTGCAGGACGGACAAACACAAGGTTCAAGAAAAGCAGCAGGCAAAAATCATAAGGCCTTGATCTGGGAAGGCGAAGACGGCTCGTGTAGGGAATTTACATACGCGGAGCTTTCAAGTCTCGTATCCAAAATGTCCACACTATTTTTGAATCTTGGAGTAAAACCCGGAGATGCAGTAGGTATATTCATGCCTATGGTGCCAGAAGTTGTAGCTGCATTATTTGCTTGTTTCAAAATCGGTGCTGTTGCGGTTCCTGTTTTCAGTGGTTATGGATTTGAAGCTCTAGCAGCTCGTCTTGAAGATTGCGAAGCCAAAGTTCTTATCACCACAGATGGTGGCATGCGTCGCGGCAAATTAGTGCAGGTCAAAAAAGATGCCGATGAAGCTGCTAAATCTTTGCCACATCTCAAAAATATTGTAGTCATGAAACATTGCGGCAATGAAATAGAATGGAAAGAGGGTCGCGATATCTGGTTGCACGAAGCAATCGCAGATTTGCCTGAAGCTAAAACCAATCTCGACTTAGATGCCGAACACCCATCGATGTATCTTTATACATCGGGAACAACCGGCAAACCAAAAGGCACTGTGCACACACATGCTGGTGCAATGGCTCAAATAGCCAAAGAAGTCGGTTTTTGTTTTGATTGTCAAACAGACGAAGTATTTTTCTGGTTTACAGATATCGGCTGGATGATGGGACCATGGGAAATGATTGGAGTCGCTTTCTGGGGCGGCACGCTCATGATTTATGAAGGCGGACCGGACTATCCCACACCTGCTCGTGTATGGGAAATGGTCGAACGTCATAACGTGACCACTCTTGGTATTGGACCAACTGCGGTTCGTCACTTGCGCGCACAGGGCGAGCAATGGATTGAAAAATCAGACTTTTCCAAACTGCGCATGCTTGGCTCGACTGGCGAGCCATGGGATGAAGACAGTTATATGTGGCTGTTTGAAAAAATAGGTCAGAGCCGTTGTCCTATTATCAATATTTCGGGTGGAACCGAAGTTGTCGGTGCGCTTTTGGCGCCACTACCAATGATGCCACTAAAACCTTGTGCACTTGGTGGTCCAGGACTTGCAATGGATATAGACGTTTTTGACGATAATGCAAAATCGCTCAAGAACGAAATTGGATATCTGGTTTGCAAAAAACCTGGTCCTTCGATGACCAAAAGCTTTTTGAAAGCTGACGATAGATATATAGATACTTATTTCACCAAATTCCCTGGAGTCTGGTATCACGGCGACTGGGCAAAAGTAGACAACGATGGCTCCTGGTTCTTGTTTGGTCGCTCTGACGACACCATCAAGGTAGCAGGCAAACGTGTTGGACCTGGAGAAGTCGAATCGGCATTGGTCGAGCACCCACAGGTTGCCGAAGCTGCAGTAATTGGAATTCCGCACGAAGTAAAAGGCGAATGTCTGGTTTGCTTTGTTGTATTGAACAAAGGTATTAGCCAAAGCGAAACTCTAGGCAAAGAACTGAAAGATCAAGTCTCTAAGAAATTGGGTGCCGTTATGAAGCCCGAGCGTGTCCACGTGGTTAAGGCACTGGCTAAGACTCGCTCAGGCAAAATAGTCAGACGTGCAATTCGGGCTACATATTTAAATGAAGGCAAGCTGGATCTTTCGTCTGTCGAAAATCCAGACGTATTGGCTGAAATCAAAGTTCTTGGCTCCAAATAAAAGACGTCTGACCTCAAACTGGCGCCCAAAAATTTTGGTCCTTGACAATAAAACCCTCTCATGTTAGCGTGAGATAGTCTAAAACGCAGCGACTTATTTTTGCCTTCAAGCATTAGAGTCGCGTTTTAAAGCGTTTCTTACTAAAAAGTTTGCGTTCTTTCGGACTGCTTCAAACAGCCTGATTTTTGTTGCGAGGTCATAAGTATGGCTACACTCGAGCGTCGGTCTAAAAAAAATCCAGCTCTGCCACCAGATTTTAGACTTGGTCAGTTATTGATTCAGTTTGGCATAGTAAGTGGAGAAGACATAAGTCGTGGACTGAGACTTTCTTCTGGTGCGGGACTACCTTTAGGTAAAGCACTGGTACTGCTCGACTGTATTTCTGATGTTGTATTGCAAGATGTGGTGCAAGCTCAATCTATGTTGCGTGATGGTCTTATAGATTTTGCGCAGGCAAGCGAAGCTTTTGAAATTTCGTCGCGGATGAAAATTTCAATTGAAAAAGCGCTTGTCGTTTTGCACGTAAGGCTTTCGGGGTTTGAGTGTACAAGGCTTGGTAATCTGCTCAAAGCTTCGCACAAAATCAAAAAAGACCAGCTCGAAATTGGTCTTGGAGTTGCAGCCAATTCTGGTTTGCCGCTTGGACAAGTGCTTGTAGAGCTGAATTTTATTTCGCAAGACACACTCGATGTTACTTTACGATTGCAGCGCGAACTGAGAGAAGGTGAGCCCATTAGCAATCGTGCTCTGAAAAAGGAATTGCGTAAAGCCGATATCACACTTGGACAACTTCCAAATTTCGAAACTCAAAAAGTTATGCTTGGAGAATTGCTTGTAGAGTCTCAAGCTGTTGACTCTATTGCACTTGAACGTGCCTTGAATGCTCAACAAAATAATAGTTTGCCACTTGGACAATTTTTAGTAGAGACCAATGTGATTTCAGACCGCATTTTAAAACTGGCTCTCAATCTGCAATTGCTCATCTTCAACAAGAAAACTACTCGCGAGTCTGCTATCTTGACACTCAAGCAGGCTCTAGACCAAGCTTCAAAACAAGGCGATTTTAACCCAAGCGAAGAGAGTTTTAGCTTTGGTGATTTTCTTACAGCAAGCAATTATCTTAATCTCGCTCGAGAGCAAGAAGTAGTAGAGAAGCTTGAAAGCGATGCAATTTTGTGTGCCCGAATGCAAAGAATGCTCCAAGACAAAACAGCTGGAAATGCCCGCTCGCTCATGAAGCTTGTGCTCAAGAACAAAGCAGTTTTGCGCAGTCTGCTCATTGAAGTAATGCCGCTCGAGCGCGAAGTGATTGATTGTGCCTATGTTTTATATCTGATGATTCTGCAAAAGAAAATGACTTCATGCCAGGCTATCGTCGATTTTACAATCAAACGAAATCGAATCATTTGTGCACATCAAAAGCCTGCTTAAGCACGGCATTTAAAGGTTGGATTAAGCTTTGGCTCCTGCTGGCTCGAGTACATTGAGCTTAGGAACACTGTCGCCATCAAGATAAGTGCGCAATTGATCTAGTGAGAATTGTACGCCCGAATAAAAGTCGCCGAAGTGACCATATTTAGAACTTGCTTCGTCGAATCTCATTTCATAAATGAGTTTTTTGAAGACCATCGGGTCGTCGGCGTAAAGGTCGACTCCCCATTCATATTCGTCATATCCAATCGAGCCTGAAATTACCTGGGTAACAAGACCAGAATAAGTTCTGCCGATTTTGCCATGCTCAAGCATTAGTTTGCCGCGTGCTTCGTAGGGCAGGGCATACCAGTTGACTGTTTCGCCGCGTTTTTTGTCCATCGGGTAGAAACAGACAAATCTGCGCTCTGGAATACGAGCAAAAAGTCTGCCTCCAAAATGAGGATGTTTGGCTTGCTCAGCAATCATCTGGTCAAATGCTTCAACCCATTCGGGTGAATTGGCTTTGAGTCCTTGCTCTTTGAGTGTCGAGTGAATCTTGCTTGTCGCTTCGTACATACCAAGTTCGAGTACCGATACATATGATGTTGCAGGAGTGAAGAATTCAAACAACGAAAGTTTGTCAACGACTGTTTGAGCATGAGCAAGACCTTCGTAGTCTTTGCTGTAATGAGTGAGCATCAAGTCTGCTTTATGTCCGACCATTTGAGCAAGGCTGAGGTCTGTGTCGGTGCCGTTTTTCAAAACCGACAATTTTTCGGTTGCTTGACTGACCATAGAGTCACGGTCTTCTTTGGGCAGTCTGTCCCAGGAAAATCGATCGAAGTCAAACATGCGATGGAGAATCCACCAGCCTTCAAGTGATTCAGGAACGTTTGGATGGCGCATTTTATTTACCTTCTTTATGCAATCAGTGCTTCGACAAATAAGTCAGGCTCGAAGTCTCTGAGATCTTCCATTTTTTCTCCAAGCCCTATCAGTTTTACAGGAATACCTAAATCTTTCGCGATGCTAAAAACGATGCCACCTTTGGCGGTGCCGTCAAGTTTGGTTAGAATTACTCCAGACAAGCTGCATACTTCGCTAAACACTTTGGCTTGTTGCAAGCCGTTTTGTCCAGTCGATGCATCGAGCACAAGTAGCGCTTCGAGTGGTAGATCGCTTGCGTGTTTGTCTATTACACCACGCACTTTTTTGAGTTCTTGCATCAAATTGGTTTTGTTGTGCAGGCGTCCAGCAGTGTCTATTACAAGACAGTCATAATTTTCACGGCGTGCTTTTTCAATGGCCTTGAATACAACTGCACCTGGGTCTGCTTTATCTTCCAGGCGAACGATATCCACCCCGGCTCGCTCTGACCAGATTTCGAGCTGAGTTTCGGCTGCAGCTCTAAAAGTATCGCCTGCTGCCATCAAAACGCGTTTGCCTTCTTGTCTGAAACGCCAGCACATTTTTCCAATGCTTGTGGTTTTTCCAGTGCCGTTAACGCCCACTACAAAATAAATATTCAGTTTGCCCGGAGTGTATTTGAGTTCTGGTTTTGGTGCTTCGTTCAAAATAGAAATGAACTCATTTTTCAAAAGTGTGGTTAGCTCGTGGCTGTCCAGATTTTTATTGCGACATGTCTGACGAACGTGTTCCATCAGTTTGTCTACGTTGGCTAAACCCATATCTGTTCTAATTAATCGATCTTCTAGATCTTCCAGATAGTCGTCATCGACTTTTACAGGTTTTGGAGCGGGTCTTTGAACTGAAATTTGTGCTTCAGCGCTTTCCGCTAAATCACTTGTGGTCTCTTCATTTGCCTCGATGTGCGAAATCTCGAGGTTTTCGTCAGCAATTGTATTTTTGGTTTTGCTCAACGCCGATTTGAGCTTACTTAGAGTGCTTCCCCAAAAGCCTTTGGTTTCGCTGCTCATAATGCAACTTCCTCGGCATTTAACTGTCTGAATTCGTTTGCTGGTTCGTATAAATCAGACAGCACGCCATTTACGAAGCTTGCAGCTTTTTTGTCAGCAAATAAATTGCACAATTCAACGGCTTCATTGATTGCCACTTTGACCGGGATATCGTGCATATAAAAGGCTTCAGTGATAGCAAGACGCAAAATGTCACGATCGATACCGACCATACGCTCCATTTTCCATTTGGCTTTGGCTTCACGGATGCGCTCGTCTACTTCTTTTTGGTGGGCAAAATAGGTTTCAAGCAACGTAACTGCAAATTCGCGAACTTGCGATTTATCGTCACGTCTTAGATTGATTTCCTGGGTGTGCTTGCACTTTTTGCATGTGGATTGGAATTTTGTTCCGCCGCTATGGAGTGCAAGTTCGGGAATATCGAGCGACTCTGAGAGCATATTAACCGCAAGCTGGAGTCTTTCAAGCTTGTCCATAAGGTCGCGCGTCGTCACTTTTACTGGCAGGCTTGAGTGAATCAGTTTGGCATTGGTTTCGTCTTCGATTTCAACCAATTTGACTTCTTCAGACATCTTTTCGATGTCTTTAGCAACGTCGCCAATAAGCGTCTTGGCGTGGTCGCTGAGCATAAAAATTGAATTTGCGACCAGTTCTTCCAGCTCTTTTTTATTGAGCATGGTTTGATCTTTTGCTACCTGGCTCAGTAGCATTACGGCGATTTCGCGAGCTATTCGTCTTGACATAAATGACCTATTGAAGACCTTCAATATAACATGCTCAAGCTTGTACAATTATGTAATGTCATTGCGCGTAACAGGTGGAGAAGCACGAGGCAGGCTGGTAGCAAGCCCCAGCGCTAATAATGTGCGTCCAACTGCGTCTAAAGTGCGGCAATCAATCTTTAACATTCTGGGTCAAAAGGTGCAGGGCGCCCGATTTCTAGACTTGTTTGCCGGGACAGGCATTATGGGGCTAGAAGCTTTGAGCCGCGGCGCGTCCACGCTTGTGTCGGTTGAGATGAATCCCAATTTATCGAGAGCATTGCAAAAGACCTTAACTCAATTCTCTTTTCAAGCCGAATTGAGAGTAGGCGATGTGAAGAATGAGATTGCAAGACTGGCAAAATATGGCACAAAATCCGAAAAAAGCACTTGTTTCGACATAATTTATGCCGACCCTCCTTATAAAAATCCGCTTATGGAGTCGCTTGTCGAATTGATTGCAAGTCATGAATTGCTTGCTCAAGAAGGTATTCTTATAGTCGAACACGCCAACACAAAAGATGCTCTTTGCCCGAAAGCACATGGCAAACTAAATCTTTTCGATAAACGAGACTATGGACAAACAAGCTTGTCATTTTTTAAAAATGAAAATGTAACTGGAGATCACTAATGCCCGACCAAAACCATTTAAGAATTGGCGATTTGCTTATGCAAGCAAACGTGGTGAGTTCGTCGCTTATTGCTGATGCTTTAGTCAAATACGAAAACAAAGGTCTTCCGCTAGGAAAAGTTCTCGTTTTATCGGGATGTTTAGATGATTTGCAATTACGCAACGCCGTCGACTTGCAATTTATGGTAAACGATGGATTGCTTACGCTTGATGCGGCAGTGCAGGTGATGCAGGCTGCATTCGATAAGAAGCTCGATTTGAGTGAAGCTTTTAAGGAGGCGAAAGTATTACAACCAGAAGATCGCGAAACAAATAAGCTAGGTCAATTGCTTTATGATAGCCACATTGCAAACGATGCGTTGATAAATACTTGTCTTGAATCGGCTAAAAAAACTTCGTTGCCACTTGGTCATGTACTTTGTCAGCGTGGATTTGTTTCTCAAACAATTATAAATAAGGCGCTTTTAGTCCAGCAGTTTATTCGCAAGAATCAGATAACTCGCGAACAGGGAATACAGGCGCTGGTTGCTGCAAACAAACGAGAAGTCACTCTGGCCAAACTTCCTTCAAATGAAGGTTATAGAGCTCGTAATTTAAAAAATACACCGCTCATGGGCGCTCTTCTAATTGATTTTTGCGGACTGAGTGAGCGACAATTGCGTGATTCTCTTCTTTCCTCGGTTATGAATTGCACTACACTTGGTGCCACATTGATGCAAAATGGCACTTATAAAGCGAATCTTTTGCAGGCGGTGGTATCACTGCAAGAAATGCTAGACAATTCAACCATCGATGAGCAAACTCTGGCTCGTTCACTCGAGGCGGTTTATAGCAAAAGTATCAGTCTTGAGCAGGCTTGTGCCGAGGCTTACACATTGTCTCTTGATACCAATCATGCAGTCGAATTAATAGACCTGCTTGTCAGTTCTTCAATAATTGAAAGAGAGAGTTTGTCAAAATCGATAGTAGAGCGTCTTGCAGTCAATTACAATCAGGTCTCATATGTGGCAAAAGAGCTGATTAGCGATGGTGTGCCATCAGATACTGTTTATATCGCTCTTCGCGCTACCCAACTTGTGAAGCTTGGCAAAATAAGCGAGCAAGAAGCAATTTTATATCTGGAACAGGCGCACAATGCGTCTATGCCAATCGATGAAGTGTTATACCTCAATGGAAAAACTCAGCGCACACGCTTGAAGGAAGAAAAATAGAGATGATTAAGAAAGCAATTTTGATGGCAGCCACACTTTCTATTGCATCATTTATGATGCAGACTCAATCCTTGGCGCAAGATGAGTCGAACTCCAAAGACCAAGGTCCATCAATGACTATATTGATCGTGCCCGAAGGCGATCCTGATACTCAACTGAAATTTTTGAAAGACAAGCGCGAAGAGCTAGAAGACCAGAGACAAAGTCTAGAAGAAAAAAGACTGAAGCTGGAAGAACCCAGAAACAAGCTAGATGAATTGCGTTCTCAATTACACGAAAAGAGAGTGCAGCTAGACCTTGCGATGATGCCGTTTCGCAAGCGCGAGCGCGAAATTGACGAAAGTCGAATTGCTTTAGACAAGCAGCGTCAGGCTCTTGAAGAACAGCGCGTTGCTTATGACAGACAAAGACAAATTCTTGATGAAAAACGTACGGCTCTCGATAAGTTACGTCATAGCGTGCAAGAAGAAAAATTCCCTCTGGAAAAACAACGTCAAGTAATAGACGAACAAGAGCGCGAATTGGAACTAAAACGTTTGCCTTTGGACAGACAACGTCAATCTATAAGCGAAGAGTGGCGTCAACTAGATCTTCGTCGCATTACTCTTGATAAAATGCGCCGGGCTGTAGAGAAGAAGAAAGAAGCTAAAATCTAAGACTTGCTTGGAGAAGAAGACGCTTTAAGAACAGCTTTCTCCGCGGTGCTGTCTTGGCTCGGCTTCTTGATTTAAATCCACTCCATCTAGAGGCATTGCATTTAAGTGGCAGGCATCTTCTGGTTCTTGCTCGTTGTTTTGCTGGCTATCTGGTTTTGGAATGTTTTCGTTCTTGGTTGAATCATTCTCTTCGAGTGATTCTCCAGGAATTGCCATTCGACCTGTGGTGGTTGATGGATATTTCAGTCTTTCGTGGTGAAGTGTGCGCCAAACTCTTACAAAAGCAAGTTTGACCTGTTCTAATTCATCGTATGTAAGTGTCGATTCGTCAAATTGACCGTCTTGCCATCTGTTTTCAAATACGCGCGAAATAGCTGTGTCTACTTCGGCTTCGCTTGGATCTTTCATGCTGTGGGTAACAGCTTCTGAGACGTCTGCAAGCATTACAATGGCTGTTTCTTTGGAAGATGGTTTTGGTCCAGGATAGCGATAGAACATTGCATCCACGTTTTCTTTGCCGTCGCGCTGGCACGCTTTACTGTAAAAGTAAGCCATGAGTGTAGTGCCCTGGTGCATTGGGATAAAGTCTCGCACCGCTTTTGGTAGCGCATATTTTTTTGCCAGTTCAATACCATCGGTTACATGAGCGAGCACGACGTCTCTACTGTCTTCGGGAGTCATTGTATCGTGCGGGTTTTTGGCACCTAATTGATTTTCGATGAACAATTTTGGTTTTACCATTTTGCCAACGTCGTGATACATCGCACCAGCTCTCACAAGAACCACATCGGCTTTGATTGCTTTAGCTCCGGCTTCTGCAAGGTTTGCAACCGCCAGGCTATGCTGATAGGTTCCAGGCGCTTTTTCTTCCAGTTCTTTCAAGAGAGGTTGGTCGGCTTCCGCTAATTCAGCCAGCCTTTGCGGGGTTACAAGACCGAATATGTCTTCTAAAAATGGCATCACACCAATCGCAAGAATGGCAAGGGCAAGACCGGCAAAAAACTCGAATAGAGCCGACTGGGACAATTGAGTAATCGAAGGAAAAATATTGTCTTGCAGACTGGTGCCAGCGGGCAAAGTTAATGGAGCGGTTCCAAACATTGTTAGAAACTTAGGTATGTCTGGCATTATGTGAATCAAGGTCAAAGACAGGGTATAGCCGACTGCTTGTGCAACCCCGACCAGAAAACCTGTGACGGTCAAATGTCTGTGACGCGAATAGGCGAAAATGGCAGCTAGAGATGCAAATCCAAGTGCAAACAGGTGATTTATATCGAGCAGTCCATTCACTGCCACCAGTATCATTAAAGGTACGATTACAGCCAGTGAAACTCGTCTTCCAAAAAATATAGCTAGATTGAGTGCTGCTGCTGGTAGTGGCACAAATTGCGGGTAATCTCGTCCAAAAGTGCTCGCAGACAAAATAGCTACGATTACTAATGAAAACATGAGACTCAATGAATTAGAAGAGATGAAATGACGAGGCT
>CAZFKB010000025.1:0-31676 GCA_964519785.1 uncultured Candidatus Obscuribacterales bacterium
GACAAGACCTCGAAAACAAACGAGGTGAACTTACTCGTGAAGAAAACAAACTTTCCAACCTTGATGGTGTTTTTGGCGAGAAAGAAAAAACTGTCAAAGCGGTCGAAGGTCAAATTGAAACGATAGAAAAGCATCTACGTAAGCTCGCCAAACAAAAGGCTCAACACCTGGAAGATCAAAAAACGGTGCGCGTTGTGCTTGACGAACAGCAAGCCGCGATGAAAGTTTTTCTTGATCAAATCGAATCGTTGCGCAAAGAAAAGGACAAATCATCGGATAAAGTCTCGAACTTGCACGACGACTTGCAAAAATTGCGTGAAGACAAACACCAGAAACAGGTTCGCCAGACTGAGCTGAAAGCAAACAAGCAAAGTCTTGAAAAAGAACTTGAAGGTATCCGCACAAGAGCCACCGAACTGATTGCTAAATCTGCTGGCAGCAAAGCTCTGGGTGAGCGAATCGACAGACAATATCAGGACGCCTATGCGCTAGTGCTTGGTATCAGTCGCGATATCGAACAATTAGAGGGTGAACTCGAGTCGACTCAAGATGAAATCGAATCCAAGCAAAATAGCCTCGAGCAAGTCAAACGTCGTGTAATCGAGCTTGAAACAGCAAAAGAAGTAACCGGCACAAGTGGTTATGGACATGCTGTAGAAGCGGTAATGGCTGCTGGTATCAAAGGTGTTTATGGAACCATCGGTGAGCTTGGTTCTTGTGAAGGCGACTATACCACTGCGCTTGAAACATGTATTGGACCTCGTTTAAGTCATGTCGTGGTCGAAGACGACCAGGTCGCCAAAGAATGTATCGAATTTCTCAAATCTTCGCAGGCCGGTAGAGCCACCTTTGTTCCTCTCAATAAAATTGCGTCCAATCCTCCTGGCTTGCTTCCAGAGCGTCAAGGCGTAGTCGACTTTGCTTATAACATGATCGACTTCGAGCCGCGATTTGCCAAAGCATTTCAGTATGCTTGCGGTCAGACAATCGTCATGCACGACTTAGACAGTGCGCGTCGAATGCTCAATCAGGCTCGCATGGTTACCCAGGGTGGTGAGCTACTTGAAAAATCGGGCAGTATCACAGGTGGTCAGGAAAGCAAATCGCGTCTTCATTTCTCCAAGCGCGGCGAGACCGATTTGAGTGTTTTGAAACAAACTCAATCGAGTGTTCAAGAACAAATCAAGTCTCTAAAAGAAGCTGTCAAAGAGCTTACCGCCGCATTGAATGAAGAAAAAGAGAAGCTTGTAAAAGCAAAAGCTGATGCAATGCAAAAACAGGCAGCGATTGAAGAAAACAAAAAGCAGACTGTCGAACTTGATCAAAACATAGATCAAATCAAACCGCGTCTTCGTGAAAAAGGCGACGAAATCGATGTGATAGATCAAGAGATGGATACTATCAATTCAGAAGTCGAAATTTTCGAGAAGAAAATCGAAGAATTGGCGCGCGCTTTAGAGAATGTCAAAGACAAAGGTGCCAATTCCAAACTCGAACAATTGATTCTTGAATCTGAAGAAGCTAGAGAATCGGTTGATGCCACCGAAAAAGAGTGTAAAGAAATTCAGCGACTGGTAGACAAAATCGAGACTGAAGAAGTCGTTGAAACTTCTACTCGCGACAATCTCAAAGAGCAAGTGACCAATTCGCGTGCTGAGATGGAAGAGCTAACCAATCAGCGCCCTGTCTTAATAGAGTCAGTTGAGTCTATCAAGATGGCAATTGCAGAAGTCGAGAAAAAGGTAAATGAGATCTCGGTTGAACTTGAGTCATTGCGCAGTAAAAAAGACGAAATACATGCAAACGTCACCGAGCAAGAAGTTCAAAAGGCTAAATATGATCAAGAAGCCAAACGTGTAAATGAAGAACGCAAAAACGAAAAACTTGCACTATTCGATTTAGAGCGTGACCTTGATGAAATCAAAGCCGAGCTTGCCATAATCAAAGCTGAAAATCCCGACTATCAGCCGCCAAATCAGCAGACTGTGGATGAGCTCAAGAAAGAAGTAGAAAAATTGGAGCGCAAAATGCGCCATCTAGAGCCAGTAAACATGAAGGCTCTTGATGAATACAATCAGACTGAAACCAGAAAAACAGAACTCGATCAAAACTTAGAAACGCTTGAAATCGAAAAAGAAGAAATCAATCAGCGTATTGCAGGTTATGATGAACTGAAGAAATCTACTTTTCTAGAAGCATTCCATGCTGTTAATGCTAATTTCCAGGAAATTTTTGCTGAGCTCAGCCACGGTTCTGGCAAACTAGAACTGGAAAATCCTGAAAGCCCATTTGAAGGTGGTCTTATCATAAGAGCTCAACCACGCGACAAGAAGATGCAACGCATCGAAGCTCTTTCTGGTGGAGAGAAGTCACTCACAGCGTTATCTTTCGTGTTTGCTTTCCAACGCTATGCTCCAGCTCCGTTCTATGCTTTCGACGAGGTCGACATGATGTTGGACGGTGCTAACGCCGATAGATTGGCACGCATGGTCAAGCGTCAGTCTAAGCAAGCCCAGTTTGTAGTAGTCAGTCTACGTCGTCCAATGATTGAGCAAGCAGATCACGCAGTGGGCGTTTCGCTTCGCAATGACGGCTATTCGCGAGTTGTTGGAATCAGCGAAATTCAAATTCCTCAAGAGAATCCCGAGCACGACGAAGAGCCTCAAGCTCGTGGAGCCTAATTTATGGAAAACTCTGAATCAGAACTTCAATCTCAAGAAGTCGTACAGCAGCTTTTAATCGATCCTCTTACACTGGATCCGGTGGCTTTAGAACAAGAAGCGAATATTGCACCATCTGATGGTATCGAAATTCTTGTGCGCATGGCAAAAAATGGCGAGATAGACGCCAAATCGGTAGACATTATAGATGTTACCGACAAATTTTTAAAAGCAATTGCTGCCACGCCAAAAGAAAGTTTGCGCCAATCTGGAAAAATCATTTTTCACGCATCTGTTCTACTTAGGTTGAAAGCCGAATCGCTTCTGGTAGAAGTAATTGAAGAAGAGAAAGTAGAAGACGATTTCATGGACTTTGATGAAGGTGCCATGGAGTTTGATGGTGCCAAGCAACCTCGTCAGATTTCACTTACCGATCTTGAAAAAGCGATTGTACGCAAACCTACCCGCACTAAGGTAGTGCGTCGCAAGATCACACTCGATGAGCTTATCAAAGCCCTGCAGGAAGCGGAGAAAATCGAGAAGACTCGTGCTGAGAAAAGCAGAAAGTCTAGAATCGATTTGAGTGGTCACACTTTGATTCAAGATGTCGACGACATATTGAATCTAGCCCATGACGAAGATATCGAGTCTACTATTGAGAATGTAGAACAGCTATTGGTCAAGATCTTCCAGGCTAACGAAAGAATAGAATTGTTTGCTTTAGTAGGCATGCTTGATCGAAAAAGTACATGGGTAGACGCTTTTCTAGCTTCCCTTTTTCTGTCTAATGCAGGTAAAATACAACTTGAGCAAGAAAGTTTTTACGGTCCTGTCTTCATAACCCAAGGTAAATAACGAGATTAATCTATGCCAGCCTCAGAAATCGAAGTTATAAAAGGAAAAATCGAAGCGGTCCTTTATTTGACCGACAAACCATTGCGCGCTCAAGCCATTTCTCAAATCATCAATGTAGATGTTGACGTCACAAGGCAAGCAATTCTCGATTTGATTAACGACTATGATGAGCGAAAAGGCGGACTGGAGATTGCCGACGACAATGGATATATTCTTCAAGTCAGAGACGAATACAGCACAATCATAAATGAATTTGCTCCACTTGAGCTGCCCACAGCGCTTGTACGAACCCTTTCTGCTATTGCTATCAAACAACCTGTAATGCAATCTGAAATCATCAAAATCAGGGGTGCAGGAGCTTACGATCATATTAAAGAACTGCTCGAGCGTCAGCTTATAAATAAACATGACGAAGGTCGTTCGCCTACTCTAACCACTACTAAAGAGTTTCAAGACTATTTCAGACTGACAAAAGACGGCAAATCACTTCGCACCATGCTTGCTAAAGAAGCCAAGGCTGCCAATGCTCAAGAAATGACTGAGCAAGTAATAGCAATAAGCGAGCCGATTAGTGAGCCTCAAGTATTCGATGCAAGTCCTGGTCCTGAGCCAAGTGTGATGCAAGAACAGGAAGTTATACAAACTCCTGAAGTGTTAGTGGTTCAAAATCAGATTGATGAGCCTGTAGCCAACTCTTGAGCAGTAGCACTCCAGTTGTGGCAATAATTGCCGCCGCAGGAGAAGGCAGTAGATTCAGTTCAGATATAAGCAAAAAAAATCCAAAACAATGTCGCATGTTATTGGATCGTCCACTTTATATGTGGAGTATGCAGGAATTCATATCTAGTGTATATATCAATTCTATAATTCTAATTGGCAACGAATATATTTTGTCGTCGATGCAAGAACAAATTGATACTTTGTCTTCAAACAAAAGAATAGATGTCATATGCGGTGGCACTACGCGGCAAGAGTCGGTCTTCCTGGGTTTAAAACATAGCTTAAATCACAATCCTCGCCCCACTCATGCGTTGATTCACGATGCAGCAAGACCACTTATAACTAAAACAGATATCGATTCGATGGCAAAAGAGGTTATCGAATCTGGTGCTGCCACCATGGCCAGTGTGGTGCCAGATACGGTGAAACGGGTAGAAAAAGAAACCTTATATATAAAAGAAACACTTAATAGAGACGAATTATATCTTGCTCAAACTCCACAAGGTGGGAAATTAGATTGGCTTTTAGAAGCGCATCAGTTACTGGTTTCAACGGGTAAGGAAGTAACCGACGACGCTGCTTGTCTCGAGCAAGCAGGTCATAAAGTAAAAGTGGTTCCTGGCTCGAGATTCAATATAAAGGTTACTCATAGCGAAGACCTGGAAATTTGTCGATATATTCTTTCCAATAGATCTTTATAAGTAGAACCATAAGTGGTGACCGATAAAGTCCTGGAAAAATGAAATTGCAAAGTTTTAACTGGAAATCAAGAGAATAAGCGCGTCTTGAAGCGGCGGTTTACTGCGTATCGGCCGGCGCTTAATAATTATATGGTGCTAAAAGTAATACCAAAGACATCAGTTAGGACACTTGCGAATTGTGACAAAAACTATAGAATTAGACGTGATGCAGTGTCTGTGTTCCATCAAGGTATTCACGGGTAGGATCTAAAATATGACGAATGACAATATCAATACTCAAACCGGCGAAATGCCATTGATGTCAGCCTCGCTGGCACGCACACCGGCAAAGCAAGCGGTTGTGGATTTGTTTCCCGCGTTGAACGATAGAAAATCGATGGCTCTTGGTGCCATGCGCGCACCAAATCCCAATGTGAAAGCCGGATCTCAAATTTCCATTTTTTCACCAGTAACTTTTGAAGAAGCAATAGACATCGTAGAGTGTTTGCGTTGCAGAGCCGCCACCACAATCTCGTTAGAGAATATGAAAAAAATCGACGCCAGTCGTTTGGTTGATTTCGTAGCTGGTGCTTCGGCTGCTCTTGATGGTGACTTCCATAAATTGAGCGAGCAAGTTTATATTTTCTGCCCAAGCAATATCAAATTGACTTCGGATGTGAAAATGGAACCTCAAACCGCAGCTGATGGAAGTTACGATTTAGGCGCTCTCGATTTCCTTTATCCTTCGAGCAACAAACCTAACTAAAAGTAAGCCATAGATTTATCAACTGACGACAGAAGGAGCCCGAGAATTTTTTCTCGGGCTCCTGGGTTATAGGCACTTGTAAATATGCCACCTGCTTGTAATTGCGATTAACAGTTTTTAATAAAATTCCGGTATGGGCATCCGCGGATTCGACCCGACATTTTTTTAACTGACCATAGTTGTCAGCATTGTTATCATGGTTATTAACAGAGGCGAACGAGCTTGTCTGCCCGGCGCTCATTCTGTCTCCTCCTTACCTGCATCTAATCCACACAAAACAGGTAATATCCCTCCTTCATCGGAGGGATTTTTCTTGGCGAGGTTTTAACCCTTCTTTTTAGACTGGGTTTTGGTACTTTTTTCGCTTGCGCCAGATGTCATGCGCTCGCTTTGGCTGTCATTAGATTCTAAAACTGGCACAAGATTCACCTTTACTTGAACCAGGGGGCTTGCGTTCATCCTTTTTTGCAGAAACACTTCCAACCCGTCTTGAATATGCAATGAAATATGCTCTTCGTCTTTCCACTTGCGTTTTTTGCCAGTTAAGAGCGATTCGACTTCTTTGGTTATGAGCAGAACAAATTCTTCTGCGGGGACGCTTTGAGGCAAAATGATTCCTCGAATAGAAATGTCGGGACCAGCAAGAATTTTTCCGTCACTACTCAATGTGGTAACGACCATGACAAGCCCTTCCTGAGACAGATGCTGGCGATCGTCCACTGTTTCATAATCAATGCGCCATTCGCGGTTGGAGTCTATGAGAATGACACCCGATTTGACGATACCGTTTTTGGTGCAAGAACTCTTTGTCAGTTCAAGCACTTCTCCGTTCTTCAAGACGAAAGTGTTTTCTATCGGGATGCCTGTTTCTTCAGCTAGTTCGCAGTGTTTTACAAGCATTCGATACTCGCCATGAATAGGCATGAAATATTTAGGAGTACATAAATTGAGCATCAACTTTTGCTCTTCCTGGCAGGCGTGACCTGAAACGTGAATACCTGAGCCTTTGCCATAGACAACATCGGCGCCACGCAAGAAAAGTTTATTGATGGTATTTGCGATAGAGCGCTCGTTTCCCGGAATCGGAGTGGCGGAAATAATAACTGTGTCACCAGGTACGATACTGATAAATTTGTGCTCGTTGTTTGCGATGCGAGTCAAAGCAGATAAAGGCTCGCCTTGACTACCAGTAGTAAGAATAACTACCTGATTATCTGGATAATCGCGTATTTGCTCGATAGGAATAAGAAGATTGTCGGGAAACTTCATATAGCCAAGTTCGCGGCTTAGTTCGGCAAACTTGTGCATCGAACGACCCAGAATCGAGACTTTTCTTCCATAACGCATGGCTGCAAGCAATACTTGTCTGACACGATGAACATTGCTTGCAAAAGTGGTGACAATAATTCGCTGCTGGGCACGGGCAAAAACTTCGTTCAGTTTTCCCCACACAGTGCGCTCAGAGGGTGTATAACCTGGTCTTTCGGTATTGGTGCTGTCTGACATTAATAGCAATATGCCTTCGTCTGATGCACGCGCAAGGCTTGCAAAATCGAACAATTCACCATCGACCGGTGTCAGATCAAATTTGAAATCGCCTGTATGAACTAAATTGCCGATTGGAGTGCGAATAATCAAAGAAAAACTATCTGCAATCGAATGGGTACAGCGAATAAATTCGACTTCAAAACATCCCATCCGCACGCGTTGGCGAGGTTTTACCTTCTTTAGTTGGGTGCGGTCTTCAAGCCCCATTTCAGAAAGCTTGGACTCTAAAAGTCCAAGAGCAAGAGCTGGTCCATAAATGGCAGGAATTGAAACTTCGTTCAAAATGAATGGTACGCCACCAATATGGTCTTCGTGACCATGAGTGATAGCAAGTCCGCGAATTTTTTCTTGATTTTCGACTAGATACGAAATATCGGGCAGAACTAATTCGACCCCTATTAGATCGTCAGATGGAAAAGCAAGTCCAGCATCAATCAAAATAATGTCATTGCCACAGCTCAAAGCCATAGTGTTCTTGCCTATTTCGCCAAGACCACCAAGTGGAATTACTTTGACCATTTTATCTAGTGCCACAAAGATTTCCTTTTTCACTAGATGCCTGTACTTCACACTCTGCAAGCAAATTTCTCATTTGTAGTTTTTGCTCTGCATCAAGAGGCACCAAAGGTAGTCTCAAATTCTCTTTGCACAGACCCATCAATGACAAAACATATTTGACGCAGGTCGGATTAGGCGCAACGAAAAGCCCCTTGAACAGCGGTAAATATTTATAATGCATCGAACGTGCTTCGCGAACTTCGCCTTCGCTGAATAGTTTCATCATGCAAGCGATTTCTTTGCCAATCACATGGCTTGCTACACTTATGACACCACATGCGCCAACACTCATAAATGGAAGTGTGAGATTGTCGTCGCCCGAATACAATCTGAACGGATCCGAACACAAACGTGCAAGCGATGCCATCTGGTCGATATCGCCTGTAGAATCTTTGATAGCATGTACGTTTTTGCAAGAATCAATGATTTTGACCATGGTTTTGGGCTGGATATTGATACCAGTTCGACCAGGAATGTTGTAAACGATAATAGGCAAGTCAGTTTTATCGTTTATAGCTTTTATGTGGGCGAGAATACCTTCCTGGCTGGGTTTGTTGTAATACGGAGCAACTATAAGCAGACCGTCTGCGCCAGCTTTTTCGGCTTTTTTTGCCAGTTTAATCGATTTTTCTGTATCGTTAGTTCCAGCGCCGAAAACTATTTTTGCTTTTTTTCCTGCCTTGTCTTTGGTGAATTTCAAAAGATCGATTTTTTCTTCCGTAGACAAAGTAGGACTTTCACCGGTTGTTCCAGATACCACAATAGTGTCTGTGCTTGTCTCGATTAAATGCTCGATAAGACGTTCAGTAGATTTGTAGTCAATTTCATTTGAATCATCGAATGGCGTCACCATTGCGGTGAGCAGTCTTCCAAATAAAGGTGCATCGTTTCCGATCATTACTTTTAATTCGCTCCTACGCTAAAACTTTTTTGGTTTCCATCAAATCATGCGACAAAAGATATTCGGCAATGCGCACCGCATTTAGTGCAGCGCCTATTCTTAGATTGTCTGCCACCACCCACATATTGATACCATTTGGCGAGGAAGTATCTTTTCTGATACGACCGACATAAACAGGATCTTTGCCTGCGCAATCGATTGGAGTAGGAAAATGCGCTTTAGACCAGTCATCCCACATTTCTATAGCGTCGTTGGCTTTGAGCTTTTCTCTGATTTGCTCAAGGCTAACCTGTTTTTCCAGATCTACGGTGACGGCTTCGCTATGACCAATCACAACAGGAACACGTACTGCAGTACAAGTGATTGCAAGGTCTGGCAGGCCAAGAATTTTGCGAGATTCGTTTATGACTTTGATTTCTTCAAATGTATATCCATCCTCAGAAAATACGTCTATCTGCGGAATGAGATTGAAAGCGATTGGTTTTTTGAAGACTTCAGGTTTGGCTTCCTTACCAGCAAGAACCTCTTTAGTCTGAGCTTGAAGTTCGTCAATAGCTTCTTTGCCAGCACCACTTACGCTTTGATAAGTGGAAACAATAACACGTTTGAGTCCAGCTAGTTCGTGCAATTCTTTGAGAACGACCACGAGCTGAATAGTCGAACAATTTGGATTGGCGATTAAACCATTGTGCTTTTCGAGCTCTTTGGCGTTGACTTCAGGGACAATTAACGGAACATCTTTGTCCATGCGAAAAGTGCTCGAGTTGTCTATGAAAACACAACCCTGTTTGACTGCACGTGGTCCCCATTCTTTACTTACCAAGCCGCCTGCCGAAGCCAGAACCAGGTCGCAATTCTTGAAAATTTCGTCTGTGGGCTCTTTTACTTCAATCTTTTTGCCTTTCCATTCGACAAAAGTATTAGCCGAGCGTGCGCTTGCAAGCGCGATAAGCTCAGATACGGGGAAATTGCGCTGTTCGAGTACCGAAATCAGTTCCTGACCGACACGTCCTGTCGCCCCTAAAATAGCCACTCTAAGTTCTTTTTTCATATGCGTCTCCGCGATTCTTATAGCAAGGTCTCAAGACCCACCACTAATCCATCCAATGATTGTACTGTTCTAAGGCTCATTAGTATGCCTTTGATGAAGCAATCGGTATTAAAGCTGTCATGATTTATGGTCAAAAGCTCTCCTCGTGACCCAAAAATGACTTCCTGGCGCGAGATTAGCCCTGGCAGTCGAAGCGAATGTACGCGAACCCCAGACTCATGTCTGGCTCCACGAGCGCCTGGCATCAGCTCTTTATCGTCAACTACTTTGGGATTGTATTCTTTTTTGTTCTCGGCAATCTTGCGCAGAGTATGCGAGGCTGTGCCGGATGGCGCATCTAGCTTGTGTGGTTGATGTGTTTCGACAATCTCCACATTTTGGAAATGCTTAGCTGCCGACTTGGCAAATTCCATCATAAGAACCGCGCCAATAGAGAAGTTTGGCACAATCATAGAGCCAGTCTTCTTTTGTTTGACGAGAGCACTCAGATCCGAAATGTCTTTTGCGCTCAATCCCGATGTTCCAATGACAAAGCGCATTCCGCGCTCCAGAGCCGCTTTGGCATGATTTACAGCGCTGTAGTGCGACGACAACTCGAGCAAAATATCGGCTTCGACATCGATAGATTCTAGATCTGGCGCAATTGGAATGTCTGTGCCGGGAATTTCTTCTCCGACATAGACTGCATTTTTGCGTCCAAAGCCGCCAACAAGTTCGCAGTCGCCCGAAGCAATGATGGCTTGAGCACTGGCTTTTGCAAGGCGTCCGTTGATTCCGGCGATTATTATTCTTCTTTGTTCGGTCATATTATTTAAACTGAAAGCAGGTTTTTACCGGTCGAGCCAAAGCCGCCTTCGCCGCGGGCGGTTTCGGATACGCTTTCGACTTCCTGGATGCTGACTGTAATCACAGGCGTAATAACAAGCTGGGCAATTCTGTCGCCAGGTTGAAAAGTGTAATCTTCATGACCATGATTGATGATTAATGCCATGACTTCGCCTCTGTAATCACAGTCGACTGTGCCTATACAGTTGGTCAATGATATGCCGTAATTTGCAGCCAGTCCGGAGCGGGGTCTTACCTGTCCCTCGTATCCATTTGGAATTTCCACCTTGATGCCAGTTGGTAGTTTGGCTCTGTCGCCAGCTTTGAGCGTGACTGGAGTTTCGCTTGCTAAGCACAAATCAAGACCAGCAGCGCCGCCGCTTGCGTATTGAGGCATTCCTTTACAGTGGGCTAATTTTTCAATTTTCAACGATACTGGGCTGTTTTGCATCTTCAATCACCAAATTGCAAACCGGACTAATAACCCAATAACTCTATCATTTATGGGGTTTGGCAAGATTGGTAAGAGTTAGGCTGATGCAAAAAGTGCGCAAATAAAAACACCACCCGAATAAATTCGCGGCGGTGTTTTTACTACTGTCTAGCTGCCTGTTGCACAGGCTCAGTATTTCGAAGCGCTTCAGCTAGTCCTTCACGCTAGGCGGGCTGCTTACTGTCGTTTCCGGTTGACGTCAACCTGTCGTTTCCGTTTTGCCCCTCGGCTCAAAGCAACTCCGTTTCGAATTGCTCACCGTCTACATTTATAACTATAGCAAGCTGTTATAGCGCTGAGAAGTATCCCAAAAATATTTTTTCGAAAATTTTTTCTGAGCGTCATATGCAGCTTTATAAGCCAGGATTGCTTAAATTGTATTGATATGAAAGCTTTGAACTAGTGGTGGTGCTTTTGCTTTCAGTTTTTTATCGAGTGAAACGCCTGTTACTTGAAACCCGCATGATCACTTGAATTGCGCGCGCACGGGTCTGGCGCTGGCGGTATCATAAAAGCACCATATATAAGGATTGAAAAATGTCAAATTTTGCAAAACAAAAAGCGCAAAGCCTGGAAAGCCTTGCTAAGCAATTCTTTCCAGTGGCGTAGCCAGCGATGCCTTGATACCATCTTTGGTGTCGCTTGCTGCTTTGCATTTTGATTATGCTTATACAAGGCAAGTTTTCACTCACCCTATCGTAAGCATTTTCCTCTCGTACCTTCGGCTCTTTGGAGTTACCTCCAGTAGATCACCTTGGATACGGATTTTTGTTCGACTCAAGTCCTGGTGTCCGACGCTTTTGACCCGTCTATATCCGTCCAGCTTAGGCTGAAACGTCCAAGAAGCTATGATAATCGTTATACATTATATGCCCGGGACGTGCTCTTTATATTCATGACTTCCTGTCTTTTTTGGTTAAAAACTTGTTTTTTGTCAGACTCAAAAGAGTGAATATATGGGCGATATATCCATTTTATATGCTAGGGTGCCGTCCCTAGTCTAAGCTTGGTAAACGTCAGGCGTGCCATTGTTTTCTCAACTGGGTCGGGACTATATATAATGTAGGGCAGCATGCAACATGCCGACGTAGCTCAGCTGGTAGAGCAGCGGTTTCGTAAACCGCAGGTCGTGGGTTCGATCCCCATTGTCGGCTCCATACTTTATTTTGAATCTATCGCTACTTAGAACTCCTGTGGTCCAAATTATGTCCGTGCAAGGGGTTAAGTATCTACTAGTTGAACGCTTTGACAGGATAATACTTTCAAGCAAACAAATAGACAGAAAACTTAATGTCGAGCCTTGCTGTCTATTTGTCGTAACTCAGTTTCGATCCTGCAGTTTCTTCAAGCTCTCAATCGCCTGCAAATCCTCTGGTTTTAAATCACTCATTCGGTCTGAGATGGCTCGTCTCACTTGTTCCGATTTTGGACCGTAATAGCTGACCATTTCGCTTAGAGCCTTGTTGAATTCTGTTTCAGACTGTTTCTTCAATGCGTCTTTGCGAGTGGTATCACGATTTGCAATACGAAGCAGGAGGGTAGAGAGAGAAAGTCTTTCCTGCCAGATCATTTTTTTTACTGGATGAGGACTTGATTCTAGCTTGTTCAAAACATAGCACTGAAAATTAATGGCTTTGTCAAAGTCACCGTTTTGAATGTAAGCTCGATTAAGTGAATCAATGTCAGGGGATCGATAAAACGAGTTCGTGTCCGAGTCTTGGTGGTTTGCTACCAGGTCTATATACTTCTTGAAGCCAGTTTCTGCAAGATCATACCGATTCTTTCTCATTTGATAAGAAGCAGCTGAACTCAAGTATGATTCGATGCGCATGTTGTCGGATGGTTTTCCAGAATCAATAAATGCTAATGCTTGTCTAAATGCATTTTCTGCTTCTTTCGGTTCGTTTGCCTCTGAATAAACCTGGCTCAAATTAAAGAACTCCGACACCAGCACGAAATTCGGCTGGTGCTGTAACATCATCGAATTCAATTTTTCTTTTTTTAGTCTAGCTAATTCTGCATAGTCACGATTGTTTCTGGCGGCGGTGATTTGAGTGTCCAAGAGAGCAGATTTGTCTTTTTCGTTTGTCCCGGCACGTCCTTGTCTGGCTTCTTCAATAGCTTTCGCAACTTTCCTTGCCAGTTCGTTTTTGTCACTACCCATAGTGCGCAAGGTAAGCGTGTTCATTGACATAGAATCGAGTCCACTTTTCGATTTCTCGTCCAGCAAAAGAATTGCACTGATAAGCATCTCTTCCATTTTTGGATTTTCTTGAAAGAATTCAGGTTGAGTGCGAACAGGCCCGACCAGTGAAAATCCTAAAGAATCTAACTCTCTGGTATTACCGTCAATTGCTTTTAGGTCAATCAATATTTTGGAAAGAAATTCGTTTGTTTTGGAGGCATTTTTTTGTTTTGCATAAAGTGCTATCAGTCCAGCTTCTAGTTGAACTCGTCGGGCTCGAGAGAACTCGCTTGTATCGTTAAATCGATCTTCCAGCCTTTTGATATCATCTGCAAATCTGATTTCTTCTTTCGCTTTTACATCAGCTTTTACCTTTTCGGCTTCATCAGTTTTATTAGCAAATTCGAGTTCTTTTAAATAGATCCCACGGATTGCTTCCAAGTGAATTTTGTCGCTTCTTTCTGAAGATGATTCAAGCATGGCAATTGTTTCTTTGCACAAGTTTGCTGCCTGCTCGTACTGTCCAGCATCTTGCATCGAGTCTATCACTTGGCGAAAAGAAAAATAATCGAATCGAGGCTCCGACTTCAGTTTTAATTTATAACCTATACGCGCACACTGAGCTGAAATACTTGTTTGAAAAGACGAGGAAGGGTCGTTGTAACGTTTGTATTTTGCGTTGCGCGAATAACTCATAAGTAGATTGCATGCAATGCGAGCATCAGTATCGCGTATCATTACTCTGGGATTTAATGGTGTTTGTCTGTATTTATCGACTATGTTGTCTATGCGGTCTACTTTGTCTAATACAGTCTTTTCATCAGTTGTATTTTGCATAATCATGAGATAAATCGGTATTAAAGAGACGCTGTCTTTCCCACCTTCTTTTTCCAAATATCTACTAGCTTCCAAGAGTGTCTTGTCTGATGCAGCGGCGTCTTTCATCGATTTTTGAGTAGCTGCAATTTTTGTGTAAATATGAGCAACTCGATCCAGTCCAATTTTTGCCTTTATCGCTTCTGCAAGCATTTGTTTGTAATAGTTCAATGCATCGCCAGTCTGTCCCGCACTCAGGTATAAGTCTGCAAGAGCCTGCATAACTTGTAGCCTGATATCAGTGTCTATATCTCTGTATGTCTTTGCCAGATTGCAAGTTTCAAGCAAAAGATATTCGCGGCTCGAGAAATTCTCGTTGCCGCCTGTTAAGGATGCTGACAAAGAAACAGCTTTTACTAGGAAGTCGTTTTTTTCTTGTATCTGAAGTTTGCTAAATAAATTTTTTGCTTTTTCAAATCGCGCTTTGACCTGCTCTAGATCTGAAGTATTCAAATAATATTTTGCTTCGCTCAAATACGAAATTACAGCTGCAAGATAGTTTGCCTGCTTCAGGTAATTTTGACTTTCGGCTTCGATATCTTTGATATTGCTCTTGTCGTCTATGCTGGGTACAAAAGAAGTTGGACGATTTTTTAATGAGCTGTAAATGCTTGCGATTTCATTGTCGAATTTGCGGTCTTTATCAGAGTACGGGACGGGCTCGGTTTTCTTTTGACGAGCGATTATTGGTCGAATTGGCAAGCCAGTTTCTCTTGCCGAAATATTTCCATTAACGTCACTGATACTGATACCGCCTACTCCACCTATCGATTGACCTTCGGGAGTTTGCACCACATATAGTTTTCGTTTGTAATTGCCATCGACTAATTCTTTAAACGGCAAGCTCATTTTGATATAGCCAGACTCAAGTAATGGAATTTTTCCAAACTGCATGGACCGGACTTCTTTTAATGCCTTGCGTGCGGGAGAATCTGCTTGAATTGCTGTGCCTGGATCTTTGTAAGTAATTCCGTGAATTGAACCATCGAGGCTCAGTGCCAGAGTGACCATACTGTCTGGATCGATTTTTGTGTCCTTTAGCGAGGCTGCAAGTTTTGCAAGGGCCTCCGCTTCGTATTTTTCTAGTTTGTCTAAAAGCGTTTCGTGGTGCAGTATATTTTCATTAGATACAACGTCTAATCGATATGCCAGCGCTTGTGGCGTGCCCACGGACAGTGCTGTGAGCATCGATAAGATGCTTGAAAGAGCCAGATATTTTTTCATCAGTTTTTACCCGCTGCTTCATCTGGACATTCTGGTGCTCCTGCAAGCATCCTGTGTCCTGTAATCAACCTGGAACCCCGTTCATAGGTTAGAAAAGACCACATCCAGTTAGTTAGAACAACCAGTCTGTTTCTAAAACCTATAAGCAACATTATATGTATAAACAACCAGGCTAGCCACGCAACAAAACCGGTCAATTTGACCTTGCCGAAATCGGCGACAGCCGCAGACCGTCCAATTGTAGCCAAAGTGCCACGGTCGATGTAAACGAATTTTCGGCGAGGATTTTTAGCCAGATCATTTCTTATATAGTCAGCCACTGCTTTACCCTGTTGCATGGCCACTGGTGCAAGACCAGGTAGTGGTTTGCCGTCTTCTTTTGAAAAATTGGCAATATCACCAATTGCAAATACATTTTTGTAGCCGTTTAAATTTAAGTATGGATCGACTACAAGCCTACCTGCACGATCTTGAGTGGGTTTTGGATTTATCCTGGACACAAGTGGAGCTGGCGCTACACCAGCACACCACAAAACTGTCTGGCTTGCAATGAATTCGCCCCCTTCTAAATGAACGCCTTCTTTGTCGATGCCCTGAACTTTTACGCCTACTCGAACTTCGACACCCATCGATTTCAGCTCGTCTCTTGCTTTTAGGGATAGTTCGTCGACAAAAGGCGGAAGCACTTTTGCAAGACCTTCAAGCAAGATAACTCTTGCCGACTTGGGGTTGATTCGGCGGAAATCTTTAGCCAGGGCAAAACGTGCGATTTCGGCAAGCGAACCGGCTAATTCGACTCCTGTAGGTCCGGCGCCAATTACTACAAAAGTCAATAATTGCTTTTGGCGCTCGGGATCGTTTGCATTTTCAGCTTCTTCAAATGCAAGTAGAGTACGTCTGCGAATTTCAAGAGCGTCATCGATATCTTTAAGTCCAACTGCATATTCTTCCCAGTCACTGTGCCCATAAAAATTGGTTTGAGCGCCTGCAGCAATAATCAAGTAATCGAAATTGACTGGACCGATAGAGGTTTGTAATATCTTTTCATCTAAGTTTAATGCCTGCACTTCGGCCAGAATTACCTCAGTATTCGATTGCTCGCGCAAAATCGAGCGAATGGGACAGGCAATTTCGCCAGGCGCAAGTCCAGCCATGGCTACCTGATAAAGCAGAGGTTGGAAAAGGTGATGGTTTCTGCGGTCTATTACAGTTACTTGAACGGGCGCATCACGCAAGTCTTTCGCTGCCGAAAGTCCCCCAAAACCTGCGCCGATTATGACGACTCGGGGCTTTTTGCTGCTATCATTAGTTGGGCTCATATTGATGAAAGTATACTCCAACGAGATTGAAAGTGATGATGACACGAATAGCATGGATTGTTCTATTTTCAGTTTTATTTTTAGCGCCCCAAGCTCGGGCAAATAAAATTGAAATCAATTACACACCACTTATGGTATCGAATATGCAACCACCAATTTCGGTTGAAGCGGTGGACGGAAAAAGCTATTTGGCTTACGAACTTCGTCTTACCAATGGTGGTGGATTTGAAACTAAACTGAAATCGCTAGAAGTTTTGAATGCTGAAAAGCAAGTAATTAAAAGCTTTTCTGGTAGTGAATTGCTTCAAAATATTACAGTGGCACGAAGGAACACTATAGAGTTTAAACCTGGTGACACCGGATTCTGTTGGATCACTTTTGCGCTAGATTCAAAAGCAATACCAAGCGAGATATCACATCGAATTACTTATCTGATTGAAGGCGCAGACAAGCCTGACGCTCCAATCTTGAATCCTCAAGTTGTTATTGAGACTGACAAAGTAAGAGTTGATCAAAACGAGCTTGTCATCGGACCTCCGCTTAAAGGTAAGGGTTGGGTAGCGGTTGGTGGTATCGGGACTGATACCGGTCATCGTCGTGCACTTTTGAGTTTGAATAATAAACTGTGTCTGAGTCAGCGTTTTGCTAACGACTGGATCAAACTCGATCAAAACAATAAAACATCAAATGGCGATAGAAAAGAATGCACAAGCTATCCGTGTTATGGACAACAAATAATCTCTGTTGCAGACGGAGAAGTTGTTGATGTTGTCGATCAGTTTGAAGACCAAGTTCCAGATAAGCCGGGACGTATCAAAATAGCTGATGCTGGCGGTAACTACGCCATAGTCAAAATCGGCGAAAATAAATATGCCTTTTACGCTCATATGAAAAAAGGAAGTATCAAAGTCAAAATTGGCGATAGTGTTACTCGTGGGCAAGAAATTGGACTTGTGGGAAATGCCGGCAATTCAACGGGACCGCATTTGCATTTTCATGTTTGTGATAATGCCTCTCCCTTATTTGCAAACGGCGTTCCCTTTGTAATCGATCAGTTTGATATGCAGGGCAAGTACAAATCGGAAGAGGAGTTCTTTAAAGCCGACGAGCAAGGAAAGGCTCATGTTGTAGTTGAAGAGCTTAAAGGTAAACACGAGAAACAAATGCCGCTTGCAGGAGTGATTGTAGATTTTCCTTAGGTTGTCAGTAGTGTAAGCTTATTAACTCCTAAACTGGAATCTGCTCTCAGATGCGAAGACCCATCTTGCTTGACCAGGGCGGTCATGTAGATGATTTATTAAGCACTTTACTCCTCTGGCTGTCGCCAGAGGTCGAACTGCAAGCTGTGGGTGTGACTAATGCCGGTTGCTATGCTGATCTGGCGTACGAGACTACGCTTAAGATGGCGACATATCTCAATTTAGAAGGTCCGGAAATAGCCGTAAGTAACGAAGAGGTTCCAAATCCTTTTCCTATTAACTGGCGAGACGACAGCGTTGTCATTAATGACTTGCCTTTGTTTGAAGATATTGCTTTGAAACGGCGCTATCAAACCGAAAGACCAAGACGAAGCGATATCGTATTTAGTGACTGTCTAAAGGCCTCTAGAGTTCCTGTAACCATTGTTGCAACAGCACCTCTTACAAATCTTGCAAGAGTGTTTCGTCAAAATCCAAACCTTGAAGAAAAGGTGAAAGAAATATTCATCATGGGCGGTGCGCTCAAAGTAGAAGGCAACGTGGAACTCGACGAAACGGATGGCAGTGCCGAGTGGAACACCTATGCGGATCCTTACGCTTTTAAAGCCATTTTGAATAGCAAAATTCCAATCAAATTGCATACGCTTGATCTGACAAACAATTTGCCAGTTACAGAAGATTTTCTCAAACGTTTAGAAGAACAATCAGTAAAATCGAAAGCATCCAAACTTGCATCCAGACTCTGGCAACTAGTGAGCGGAAAAGGGTTTCAGTATTATTTCTGGGATACAAGCACCGCAGCTGCCATCATAGAGCCATCGCTTTTTAAGTACAAAACTGTGAAAATAGATGTCACCACTGATGGAGTCAGTCGTGGAAAAGTTTCTACCAGTTTGTTTGGTCATAAAGTTCAGATAGCCAGTTCGGTTGAAAAGAGTTCGGTGGAAAATCTTATTTTGTCTATTTTCTCTATGGTGTAGGCGACCGGTAAAGCTTGACCAGTTTCAAATCCATATAACGATGGCATTAAAGTTCTAAGCCTTCTTTTTATGGAGATTAAATCGGACTTTATGTCTCTAACGCTGCCAAAATCGGCTATTTTGACTTTAGGTCTTTTGCTTGGCTTTTGTATTCAAAATCCCGTGTGGGCAAAGCTTACAAGTTTGCAACTGACCACTCTTTTGCGGGCGAATGCTAAGGCTCGGGTCAGCAATATTAATATCCTTGGAGAAGGCCCACTGGTAACAGTCGTGGCGGACAAAAACTCTAATGCCTCAGACAAAGAACTCAAAATAGACGCCATTTTCTTAGGTAAAACTTTGATTGAAGGCGCGCCGGGGCAAGTGACCGATATTAAGGTGATTTTTTCGCAGCAAGAAAGAGAAGGTCGTTATATTCAGATTTCAGCCCAGCAAATAAAGGATTTTGGTTCGGGAAAAATAGAACCTGATAAATTCCTTGCCTCTATTAATCTAATTCCAGTGGCAGGTGAGCAGACCCCCGATGTGGTTCAAGGACCACAGTTCGAGCGGCGATTGCTTTTGTGGAAGAAAATTGATGCTCTAAGGAAAATGGGTACAGGAATACGTCCTTTCCAGACGGCTTTCAATGCTATTGAGACCCAGGTTCAAGCCAATAAAACAGATGATTTGAATGACAAAATTTCAAATCTGGAGCGTACATTAAAACAGCAAGAAAACATTTTGCAGGAAGCAAGACGAATAGCAAGAGGAAAAGGAATCGTTTCAGCCTCTGGCGGTAAATCATTTGGTCAAATTGGCTCAAATGCAAAAGGTGGCGTGCAAGTGCAAGGTGTTCCTGCAGGACAAACCCAATCTCCCGGCAACGACTATATTCCGGCTGAAGCAAATCAGATAAGGGCTGTATTTAATAAGAATGCCGATGCTTATGTGCGTCAGGTCGAAATGAAAGATCGAAGCAAGGGGCAAACCGCACGAGCGCTCAAAACAACCATAAATACTCTCTTTTCTCAAAACAAACAAGCAGAGGCATTTAGAAATATTCACGAGTTTCACACCTTAATTTATCAAACACTAGGTATTGATATGATGGCTCCTGAAGGTGGACCTCAGGGGCAAGGAGGCGGACCGCCTGGCGGTAATGGTCCTATGGGCGGTGGCGGTGGCAATGGTATGGGTGGCGGACCTCCAAGCGGTGGACCACCAAATGGCGGACCACCAAATGGTGGACCTCCTTTTTAGCTCAAAAAGTAAAAATGCAAGATAGTCAACCACCAGATAAAAATATAAGCACTAATAGTAGTGGCGCCAAAAGTCGAGATCCGATGATTGGTACTACTCTTGATGACCGTTACTATATTGAAGGTATTCTTGGCACTGGTGGAATGAGTGTCGTATACAAAGCTGTTCAACTAACTGTCGACAGGCATGTGGCAATCAAAACAATCAAATTGCAAGTTGATACCAAGCCAGTTTATCGCGAACGTTTTTTGCGCGAGATTAGAAGTCTTTGCGCCTTGAGTCATCCAAACGTAGTCACAGTCTATGACTGCGTTATAGGCGAGGACGATCAGCCCTATGTAGTAATGGATTATTTGCGTGGAAAAAGTCTCGATAATTTGATTGTTGATGAAGGTCCTCTAGACCTGGAGCGCTTTGCCAGAATTTGTGTTCAGGTATGCAGTGCTTTAGATCACGCTCACAAAAAAGGAATCGTTCACCGAGACGTTAAGCCAGGCAATATAGTTTTGATGGACGAAGAAATGGACTTCGTCAAAGTAGTTGATTTTGGTTTGGCAAAACTTGGTGACGATGGACGTAAGCTTACAAACTCAGGCGAACTGTGGGGTAGCCCACCTTATATTAGTCCTGAGCAATGCATGGGAAAAGCAGGAGACGCGCGCTCAGACATTTATTCGTTCGGAGCCGTCATGTATGAGATGCTGACTGGAAAAGATCCGTTTTTTGATGCTATTTCAGTATTTGAGCTGATACAAAAACACGTGGGAGCTAATCCCCCTCCGTTCGTCGATATAAATCATAAACTTGCTATACCTGCAAAAGTGCAAGACATGGTTTTCAAAGCCATGGAAAAGGATCCAGAACGCAGATATCAGACAGCCCTTGCTTTGCAACAAGGAATAATCGAGGCTTGCACTCCAGACATTGGTCGAGAGTCGCGTGAATATCTCGTGCACATGGCTAAACAAGCAAGTACAAGAGCGCCTAGTTCAGGACAGCAGAACGAAAATTTCTTTAACGCTGCCGATTTGAGCGCTTCTGACATAAATTATCTCGCTCAGGGACAAAGCGCTTCTAATCAAGAACTTCCTAAAGAAACGGCCAAATGGTCGAGAGCTGCAGCAGAGAATTTTGTTCCATCTCTGGAAACGCCAGTGGTTGGTGATTCAGGGCAAAAACGCGATGTTTCGGTGTCTGAGCTTGATGCAATTCCAGCTCCTAAATTAACTTCACCAGCTCCAGCTTCGCCATCGCCTATAGTATCGCCAGCGGCAAATGTCTTAGATGCGCCTCCGCCAAGAGCAAATTTAAGTAGGCAGTCAACTGATGCTCCTGGACGTGAAACCAATTACATCATAGCTGGCGTTGTTGTGCTTGCTATAATAGGCTTTCTGATCTTTCAGCAATTTTCAGCCAGACAAAAAACTGCTGACTTGCCGACTCAAAGCGAAACTCTTACAAAAACTTCGAGCACCCAAAGCGGCTCTTCAACTGATTCAGCAAAAGAAACTGAAGCGGTTTCCAGTCCTGGTTCAAGTAAGCCGAAAACAAATATAAGTTCTAATTCGACTCCTAGGCCAACTAAGCAAGCTGCGCGTCAGCCGCGCAGAATCGAATCTCCGCGAGTGCAGACTGCACCAAGGGTGGTGGCGCCAAAGGCAGCGCCTAAAGGCAAGCAAGACCCCTGGTCAACTCTTGAGCAAATGCGCGAGTAGCTTCTATCTACTGTCCTTGGTTGTCTTGTGATCGCTGTCCAAAATTGTTAGGACCTCCAAAGCCAGGCGGTCCCTGATGCGGTGGCGGACCCCCAAAAGGAGGAGGACCTTGATTTGGCAGACGTCCTCCATTTGGAAAACCACTATTATCACGCGGTCTTGAAAAAGGTGGTCCTTGATTAAAGGGTGGACCTTGATCAGACGGTGGACCTCCGCCTGGGGGTGGAAAGCCCTCTTGGTCTGGTCTTTGTTCTTGCTGAGACCTTAATCCTGTGGTTGGTCTTTGACCATAATTATGCTGATTGAACCGACCCGGTCCTCGTGCACCAAATGTGCTACCACGTCTTTTAAAGCTTTCATCGGGAAAAGCTTTGAATCTTCTTGGAATATACGGAAAGTCGCGAGTTATTACATAGTAGTAAGTGCCTTTAGGAAATTCGGGTGTAATTCCTCTTCTGCCATTGCACTCGTCGAGATCGCCTGCGTTTGTGACATACTGGTAATCTTGCACGAACGATCCATCGAAAGAACCACCTGGTCCGGTTTTTCGCATTCCTTTTTTTAGACGATAACTTGATTTCAGTTCTTTCAAATTTGATTTAGCATTAAATGCAGCGCTGTACGAATAGGGTCCATAAATTGGAAATCCATCTGCTGCCCACCCAAGCAAAACTGGTTTGGAAAATTTGCTCAGTTTGTCTATTAATCCCACGGGCAGACCATGATAATGATAGGCACCGTTTGGTTGTACATGAGCATTGTTAGCGTCAATACCAAGACGAGGACCAAGGTGCATCGCTTCATATTGCCAGCCTGAGTTGCGATTGTTATTCCAGAACTCATTTGCACCTGGATCAAATGGTACGCCGTTTATAGCAACTCCAAAAGGGTACATTCCACCTTCAACAGAAGAACCAGACTCTTTTGGATTTAATGGCGCACGAAATAGATATGACTGTTCAGACATAGTGTTTGGATTGCCTGGGTTAGGAAATGCGCCGGTTGTATGGTTAGGAATACCGTTTGAGCGTATTATGCGATAAATCCCTTGCTCATATATTTGGACATTAGTTGTAGCAGCGTTTGCTGGTTCCAGGGCTAGTTCGAGCCATTTCCAGGGATCGACAGTTTTGTCTTTTTTTACCTTTTTTTTCGTCGTAGCCTTTTTTTCGTGATCGTTTTCATAATGTGCAAAAGAAGGCAATGCACAAGGAAGCAGAAACGATATGCATAGACTTAAAATCGAAAAATTAGGACAGAAAAATTTCAAGTGAACCTCTGAGTCAATATCTTCTTAAAGTGTATAAAATTAGGTCTGAGGAATAAATAGTGTTTTCTAAAAGACATAGTCCTGCATTCTTTCGGTTTGTAAGCTTTCTGGCGATTGCGCTGCTCGTTTTGACAGGCCTGTCAGTGGCTGAAGCTGCGCCGCAAAACGAAAATGATTCAAGTGTTAGATGCAAAGAGATTGCTAAGCAAATGAGTCTGGGCAAATACGACCAGGCAGTCAAGGGATTTTCCAAGAGTCTTTCAACACGAGTCAACGCCAAATCGCTTCAGGAAAAATGGGGCGAGTTGGTACAAAAATATGGACATTACAAAGATTCGGGCGAAGCTAAAGGACAAAACATTGGTAATCTGCGCAGCGTGACAGTGCCTATCGTGTTCGAGCGCGCCTTGGTTAATTTGAATCTGCTTCTAGATTACAAAAACGAAATCATAAATTGTTCTTTCAACCTGAGTGCAGAAGATTTAGCTTTGGAAACAGCGCTTGAGGTCAAATCTGGCGAGTTCTTACTCGATGCACTATATACGGTACCAAAAGAGCTAAAGGAATTTCCTGTCGTTGTGTTTGTACACGGATCTGGACCTCAAGATAAAGATGAAGCTATCGGACCAAACAAACCTTTTCGTGATCTAGCTCTGGGTCTGGCTGCTAGAGGCGTTGGCAGTTTGCGTTATGACAAACGCACATTGCAATATCCCAAAAAGATGAATTTCAAAAGTATCACTGTGCAGGAAGAGACTATCGATGATGCAGTGAATGCAGCAAGGCAAGCAATGAGCCTTGCCGGTGCGGACAAAACAAAGATTTTTGTATTGGGTCATAGTCTTGGTGGCTATTTAATACCACGTATTGCTCAGCGCCTTCCGGATGCTCATGGATTCATTATTCTTGCAGGTAATACTCGTCCGCTTGAAGATCTTTTGTTAGATCAAATAGCCTATATATCTTCGCTCAAGAAAGAGAAGGATCCAAATCACGAAGCTAAAATGGAGCGTTTAAAAGAACAAGTTGCGCTTGTAAAAAGCGATAAGCTTACACATGATACTGATACTGGTTCTCTCCCTTTTGGAATTCCGGCTTCGTACTGGATAGATCTGAAAAACTACGACCCGTCTTCGATTGCATCTAAGATCCCGCAACCAATAATGGTTTTACAAGGCGGGAGAGACTATCAGGTCAAAAGCGATGGAGATTTCGATGTTTGGAAGCAAAAGCTGGAGTCGAGCGAAAAGAATGAACTTAAACTTTATCCAGATCTGAATCACTTGTTTATTGCGGGTGAAGGCACCGCCGTGCCAGAAGAATATTTTTTCAAGCCAGGTCATATTGATGACCAGGTGCTAGACGACATAAGTGAATTTGTTAAAAAGTGAGGTTTTATCAATGAAATTCATGCTGGTTGGTCGCGATGGTCAAGATGCCGAAGCTCTGGAAAGACGTATGAAAGCTCGCGAAGCCCATATTGCCATGTGCGACCAGATGAAGGCGGCTGGAACACTCTCTTATGCTGCAGCTATTTTGGACGATAGCGAAAAGATGATCGGCTCTATACTGATCTGCGATTTTCCAAGCCGAAAAGATCTGGACGAACACTTAAAAAATGAGCCTTATGTAAAAGGTGATGTCTGGCGCGATATTGAAATCAAATCAATTCGTCCAGGTGCTGCCTTCGCTAATTAAGGCTTTTGTTCTACAGTCGCTTTTGCATCTAAATAGTCTGCTAGCTTTCGCAATTTTGAGGGAGCCAGGTCGTAAGACCATGACACTTTTTTGGTGATTGCGCCAGTGCATAAAGAAATAGTCCGGCAAGGTCCGCCATCCGTTATTGATAAGTCTTTTTCAGATAAATTCAGAATATTGGAATCATTTACAAGAGATCTTACTTTCAGGTTGTCTTGTGGACTTAAATCTTCGCTGCGCAAGTAATAGGTTTTGCGGGTGTATTTGTTTGGTAACCCGCAAAAATAGCTGTAATCGATTCTAAAATGCTGTTCATTTGCAATTGTTTTGCCAGGGTTTGAATCTTGAGCGAATGTGGACAGACAGGTCAAAAATAAAGCGCTTGAAAGAAAGGTTTTGACATTTCTAAATTTGGTCCATGCTTTTTTCATCATCCGGCTCCTGGTCCGAAATACTTTTGAATTTCATCAGAATTAACAAGAACAAAAGAGATATTTAGGAGGAAGAAGTTAATACCTAACGGCGTCCAAACATTCTTTCATGGGCGGCTCGCGCTCCTTCCATTTGTTTTCTATTGCGCGATTGCTGGTCCTGGAAGTCTTGATCGAATTTACGTCTGCGCGCTTCAAAATTGGCTTGAAATTCTTCGTGACGTTTTTTTGCTTCTTGCGAAGCAATTTCGCTGCTCGTTTGTTCGCTTCTAACTGTAACTGAATTGATGAATTCGCCCACAATTGGTGAAGCCAACCACTCTTTGCTTCCCATTGAACCGACGATATAAAGATAGCGACCGACTGTGAAATAGCGAAAACGTGCCATCAGTTCGGGTTTGTTTTGGACTTTAGCTATTTCGACTTGAATACCGGGATAAACGCCCTGAAAATTGAACGAATGGCGCGAAACTTCGGTACCTTTTATCGATTTGGCTACACCTGCTGAAAGTGTTGCTAAAACTTGTTTCTGCGCAGCCAGTGGTAAGGGTTTTGGCATGATGGCGTAGGAAATATTGAAAGTGCCGTGCGCTTCTGAATATTGATAATCTACAAGTCGCATCCCGTTTTCATTTTTGAATTTTACTTCTGGCGTTCCAGGCATTGAAACTGTAAATCTGCCTTCGGGAAAACTGAGCTTGGACATTTTAGATGCCGACTTCATTTGAAATTTGTTTGCATTCAAGTCTATTGTGTGCGCATTTTGAAGAGAGTTTGGATTTGTACTTGCCAATCTGTCACAAGAGCGCATCTGTTCTATTGCAAATCCGTGTTCTTTCAGGTGTTCAAGAACGGACTCGGGTCCTGCTAGATGAGCTGCTCCAATTGCCACGAAATGAGGACCAGGCACAGTAAGCAAAAGTAAAAGTTTGGACGTCATCGATTGATTGCGTTCTTCATAGATCTTGCGCTGAACAGCCCTTAAATCTGAATCACTTTCGGCTTCTTGGCAAGTAATGTTGGCGATAGAATCGGCATCACCGTCTCGCCAGCACTGTTCTATAAGTTTTAGGGATGCAGCATTATTTTTAAGCTGTAAAAGTGATAGGCGCAGCATTTTGTCCTGAACGTCGATTGGAAAACCGCCTAAAAGTCTTAATTGCGATTCAATCGATTCAAGTTGAGATACAGTTTTGCCCTGTTCTTTGGCTTTTCTCAGAAAATGTCGATCAATTCCAAGTTCGGGTTTAAGACCCTCTTTCTTCATGATTGAAGCGTTGATATAGCTGGCTAAAAACCATGGTTTCCAGCTTTCGTAGAGACTTTCGGACTCACCAGCCCAACTTAGATAGTCTTTTAAAGCTGATTTCGTACTAGTGCTCAAATGATTCGATAACTTATCGGGTGGCGAAAAGAGCATGAGAGTCTTCAAATTTTGATTGAGCTTAGATTGATCCAGCTCGTCAATCCGTGCTTCTACAATCAAATGTTTGCTCTGTTCAAATGCGTCTTCCATTTCCTTGGGCAATGGATAAAGACTATTTGCGCCAAAATGCATGGTGCCAAGCAAATATAAAGTGGTATTGCCTCTAGTGGCTTTCCAGAGATAGAGTTTGGCGTTTTCTGTTGCTTTCTTTTCGGTCTCAACTGCTGCGGCTTTTTGAATAGGCGCATCTTTGTTTTCTTTATTCTCTTCGGCAAACGCACAAGAAAATGAATGCGAAGCCAAAAGATATGCTCCCACCACAAGCGATAAGACTCTGGTTCTTATATTCATGGCTAAAGGATACCATAGTTAATATTTATGTTAATCTAGGTGCATGGGCAATCTAATTCAATTAATCTGCGATTACGGACCAAACGACATGGCATGGGCTGAAGTCACGGCCGCCTTTATGGGAGCGTTGCCTGACGGATGGCATCTGCACTGTACGACGGTTCCGCCTTTTGACACTATCGCTACTGGATTTATCGTGAGTCAGTTATGTGTGGCTGAACCACCACTGCGACCTAAGAATTTGTTTGTTTTTGCAAACACTGCTCCGCGTAAAGACAATCTTAAAGCTCGCGAAAATAACGAAGGTGAAGGATTGCTTTATGGGCGACTTAAAAATGGCGTGCAATTAGTGGCTGTAAACAGTGGTTTTTCTATGTCTTTTGTCAAAAACGAAATAGAGGAACTGTGGAGTACCACAGCTGAAGATGGTGGAAGCCAGTTTCGCTCTCGAGACTTTTTCCCGTCGGTGGTTGGGACTATACTTAAAGGCGAGAAAAAAGATCTGGTGCACAAATTGGATCCTAAAGATGTGATACCAAATCCGCCATCGCATTTGATTGGTTATATTGACTCTTTTGGAAATATAAAAACTACTATTCGTGGCAGCGATCCACAAATTGCAAGCATGAGTCCTGGCGACCGGATAAAGATTAGAATTGGTCGATATATCAGGACTGCAACTGTAGCTACTGGTAGCTTTGCCATTTCAGAAGGCGATCTTGCTTTTGCACCTGGTAGCTCTGGTGGTGACGATCGTTTCTGGGAAATTTTCCAGCGTGGCGGATCTGCAGCAAACGAGTTTGGTCATCCCACAAACGGAAGCACAATCTACTTCTTATAAGTTATGCGGTAAATTGCGCCAGCAAAGTCGTCAGACACTAGTATCGAGCCATCAGGCAATTGCAGAACATCCACTGGTCGTCCCCAGTTTTCCTCTTTTTGCAAAAAGCCGGTCATAAATGGTTCGTAGCTGATAGCTTTGTTATTGTCTAAAGTGACGGTCGAAATTCGATAACCGATTTTTTTGCTGCGATTCCATGAGCCGTGTTCGCAAATAAATATTTTGTTTTTGTACTCTGCAGGGAACATATTTCCTGTATAGAACTTCATCCCAAGCGCTGCTGCGTGCGGTCCAAGCGGCATGGCGCATGCGGTAAAAACTGATTTCGCTGGAGCTTTGCTACCAAATTCAGGATCTGGGACATTTTTTCCATATCTATAAGGAAAGCCGAAATCCATCCCTGCTTTTGGTGCACAATTAAGTTCATCTGGAGGCAAATTATCGCCTAAATGATCACGACCGTTGTCTGTGAACCACAGTTCATGCGTTTTTGGATGCCAGTCAAAGCCAACAGTATTTCTAATTCCACGGGCAAATACTTCTTGTTTGGTGCCATCAGGTTTTAGTCTGGTCAATGTGGCGTAGCGAGGATCTTCGGGCTTTAGACACGTATTGCATGGTGCACCAATCGGCACATAAAGCATTCCGTCTGGACCAAACGCTATATATCTGTAACCGTGCCATTCGTCTTTGGGAAAATTTTTGTTCAATACCACCGGTTTTGGTGCTTTGTTCAAATTGGCTTCGATATTGTCGTAGCGAAGAAGTCTGCCAATTTCAGAAACGTATAAAGAGCCGTCTTTGAAAGCAACACCATTGGGATGATTCAAATCTTTGATCAAAGTGATAACTGAATCTGGCTTTCCATCATGGTCTTTGTCTGGTAGTGCATAAACCACATTGGGAATGATAGTGCCAACAAATAAAGTTCCTTTATCGCTCAAAGTCATCGAGCGAGCTCCCCAGACTTTGTCCGTGTAGACTTCGACTTTGAATCCTTTTGGCAATTTCAGTTTTTCAAGTGGGAGGGCTTGTACTGTGATTCCGCATCCTGTAATTGATACTGACAACGCAGAAAGTAAAGAGAGCGCCAAAAGTTTGATTTTATTTTTCATGCCACAAGGATATCAAAAGAAATCAAAATAGAACAAGGCAAGTGAATTACTTCACTTGCCCTGTACCTGCGGGGTGGTCGGAACCAAACCTTATTTAGTGCATCTTTTTATTTTGTTCTAAATGCCAAGGATGCCTCTTAGTGTATTTACAACACCTGAATTCAAGTTGCCAGAATTGAGGAAACCAGATCCGATACCATAACCGTAGGGGTTGTAGTAGGTGTTATAGTTCGAGTTATAGCCCGAGTTTGTAAAATAGTTGTTTTGCAAAGCCATTTGCTCGGCTTGTATTTTAGCCAGTTTACCTTGCAATTTGGCGTATTGTCTGGGGCTTATGCCACCATATGCAAGTTGGGATTGAATGCTTTGCGCTTGGTTGTTTAAGTCGTTGATGCGGTTCTGGACATCGCTTGAATAACCACTGTAATTGTTACCGTAAGGATAATAACCATTAACGTAATTATTGTTGTACCCTGGCAGAATGCCGGAATTGTACAGGTAGTCCGTCCATTTCGCTTCCGCCTTGGGAGCAAATGCCACTGCCGACGCTATCAACATTAAAGAAGCAGCTATGGTCGGTAGTTTGAATTTCATTTTTTCCTCCCGGGAGAAGCACTAGGCCTCTCCCATCTATACGTGTTCTTTGGTGCTCTGCATCACTGGTACTACCAGTATCGGGCGTTTGTATTCAAACCGAAGCGGTTTTGATTATTGAACCAGCCACGATTATTGTTATTGCGCCAGTGTTTTTTGAAATGTTTGAATCTGCGTTGGTTGAAAAATCCGTTATTGTTGTAACTCTGGTTATAACCGTAGTTACCGTTGTTACCGCACGAATTATTGTTATTGTTGCCATACCATCGAGCTTCAGCTGGTGCCACGCTAATCATGCCTACTACAAGCATTGATAATGTGGCGAGTGATATAAGTTTCAGTTTCATTGTTCAATCTCCTTAGCCGCAAGCGCGGGATCCCATTTTGCCGCCAAAACCTTTGCCATGACCATGTCTTCCATGACGCATCTTTTTGAAAGCTTCTCTTTGTTCTGGCGTGAATACATCAGCTGCTGCAAGCATCATATTCAAGCGTGCTGAGGCGAGTTCGCCTTTGAGTGAATTGATTCTGCTTTGCAGTCCTTGTGCGGCTGATTTGTCTATCGAGCTTTTACCCATCTCCTCGCGAAGCTGATTCGATGCTACTTTCAGTTCGGCTTTCTTTGTTGCAGTATCAAGGATGTACTGATTTTTCAAAGACGATAACTTGCTTTTCTGCTCGTCTGTCATATTGAACTTGAAATGAGGTCTTACATGAGTCGAAGGTGCAGCACTCGATTCAACTGGCGTTGCATCTTTAGCAAACGCTGGCAACGCACACAATGCCATTGTTGCTAGTGCTATCGGACGGGATAAATTCATTTTTCTATTACCTCCGGGTAATTTCGTTTCCATGGTTTGTATGACGCAGAGGGTGTTAAAATGTTCTCGATAAACCCGTTTTTGAAGATTAGAGATATCTCATAAATTTACCAAAAGCGCCTCCTATTGCGGAACTGAAAAAATAATCCTTTATATATGCAATGATTGACAAAGACCACGATATTCCTAGCTCGACGCGTGAGCGACTCAAAGAAAATATCGGTTTTCTTTTGCACCGACCATCTCTTATGTGGCGTGAGCGCCTGGACCGTGCACTCGCGCCTCTTGGTCTTACTGTGATGCAATATGGTGTGTTGAGACTACTTGAGCTCAATCTAGTTGAGTATCAGCAACAAATAGGTCTTCGTCTTGATTTAGACCCATCGCGCGTAGTCGAATTGATGAGTACTCTTGAGGAGCGTGCCTTGATTCAGCGCTTGCGAAACGAGCAGGATAAACGTAAATACTCTTTGAGTCTGACTCCAAAAGGGCGTAAAACACTCAGTCGCGCAAAAACAATTGCTAATAAAGAACAGACAGATTTTTTGTCTGTTTTAAGTGAAAACGAACAAAAAGGTTTGCTTGAGTCTCTCTGGAAGCTATCTAGCGAATAAATCTGAATTCGAAAAGGGCATTGCCTGCTGGAATTCGCAAAAGGGCTTCTTTGAAATCGGTGGGCTGAAAAAACAGACTGCCTTCAACCATTCGTCCCGGCTGGACAGTTATTGGTCCAAGAGCATTTTCTCGAATATCAGTTGCTGTGGCTTGTGATTGGGCTGTCACTGCATTTGCTTTTTCCATGGCACGTGCTCGTGCTTCGTAGTCAGGAACAGACGTCACCATCGTGGTCATATTGTTCATGTTTCTGTTTGAAGGAATATAACCAGGATAAGGCATGTAGGGATAACCATATCCAAAAGTGGGCGGGAAATAACCGTAAGTATTCATCATATTTCCCGATTGCATGACATTGGTAGTCATAGTTTGTGTTGCTTGCGAACCCCAGAATCTAATCCATTTTGCTTTGCTTTCGCCTTTCTTTTCGATTTTGCTTGCAAGCTCTGAGCTTTCTATCTGGTCTATAAACTGAATTTTTGGTTTAAGGACTATAAAAGATGGGCGCTGCATCAGTATTTGCACTGGTTCATTGGACTGGTTGGTGATTCTTACAAAAGCTCGTTCACTTTTAGAAAAATTGCTCTGGTCTTTTGCAATGGCAGCGTCGATTGTTACTTGATTGGCAGAGATGCTTTGTTGCAAAAGTCCGCTAGATGAGCCCAGCGCACAGTTTGAAGCACCCTGTCTGAAAGAAAAAACAACTGTGTTTGAAAC
>CAZFKB010000026.1:0-31349 GCA_964519785.1 uncultured Candidatus Obscuribacterales bacterium
TCTCCTTCAGAACAAACCGAAAGTTCGCAAATTAGCTCTGTCGTAAGTCCTGATCTGGTGACGAAACTCCCGCAAGGAGATTTGCTTACTTTGCAAAAAGAAGCTGAAGGCAAGTCGGTATTTCACCTTTCATCGTCGCTAAAGTTGGCTGATTACAACCCGATGAAAGTAAAACTGCCTTTCACTCAAACAACTGATAAAAATCAACAGACATCAGCGGGTCAATTGTTTGCTATCAACATGCCTAATGACCTTGTAATTTTGAGCCAGACTTCGGTCAATGGCGAGAATTGCGAGGGCAAAGGAATCCAGGTTTTTAGCCGAGGACTCACTTATGCCGGTGCTCGCAACGTTATGATGAGCTTATGGAGCGCGCCTGACAACAGCAGAGTCAGCGAACTAGCCAGTTTCTATCAAAATAAGAAACAAGGTTTGAACGCGGCTAAATCGTTGAGACAAGCGCAACTCCTGTCCATGTCAAGAGATCGCAATCCACGTAACTGGGCTGCTTTCCAATTGCTCGGACCTGGAATGTAATCTCCAATACAAGCTAACTACTGGCATCTAGAAACAAGAGTCAGATATTCGAGTATAGGATAAAATTATATTCTTCAAATATAGCATCGGACATTTTCGCTTAAGCATTCAAGGGTAGGCATATGCAGCTCAAATCTTCTTATCGCTCTAAAACTAGATGCGCTCGTGTGATTCTTTCGCTACAGCTTATCTTCGCCACTGCCGCTCCAGCGTTTGCCTGGCAGGAAAACGCAATTAGCCAGCCGACCAGTCTGGCGTCATCATCAACCAGCGTGATCGACGGCGAAGCAAAGACTGTTGCAGAGCCAGTTCAAACAGTTGAACCGAAATCAGAGCCTACAGTTCAAACAAAAATTGAACCTTCTAGTGAGACTAAAACCGAAGTCAAACTTGAAGCTGCGCAAGAAAATAAAGTTGAAAGCAAGGCTGAAATTTCGCAAGAAACTAAATCTGAGACCACAACACAGACGAATCCTGCGCCCGAATCAAAAGAAGAGCCAACCGCTACAGAAACGAAAACAATCGAGAATCCAATTGCAGATTCGCAAACAAACGTTTCTGAAAGTCCCGCTCCTCAATTAGCTGAAAAGACTGATGCAAAGCCGGAAGAATCGACTGGTAGCAGCGATATTAGTTCGCTAAAAATTCCTCAGCACGAAACATCTTTAACCCCTCTGCTTACTCCTGAAAAAACAGAAGCCGATCTTTCATTTTTAGAAGATGGTGCAAAAGAAGATGAAGAGGGCGTTATCACTATTGATAGCGACGAAAGTGAAGAAGTTCAAGCCACCATAGTATACGAAGAGCTGCCGACCGACGAAGGTAAAACTCATATCAAAGCCGGTGCGCAATTCCCAGTTGCAATGGTTTCCCAACTTTCAAGTAAGACCGCAAAATTAGGGGACAACATTCAAGCCCGCCTAAAATACGATATTAAAATCGGTGACCGACACATTGCAAACAAAGGAAGCGTAGTAACCGGACACATCGATTATTGCCTACCGGCAAGAAGTGTAATGCACTCTCTTTTAAGCCCCACTCGCTGGTATAGAAACTCGGGATGTATCGGAATTGCATTCGACGAAATTTTAAATGAAAAAGGCGAGCATATAGCCTTAAACGCTAAACCGGCAAGACGCGCACGCATCGTCAAAAACAAAGCGGAAGGTCGCTTGCTTGGCGTAAACCATGACGGGCAAATAACGGGTCCATGGGGACAACAACTAAGGTACAAAGCGGTTCGCGTGGGTCTTAACGCAGCGATGGCTCCTGCCGGTGCATTCACTTTTGGTGCAATGCCGGTTGCTCTTGGAGTAATGGGAGCTATTAATCCATCATTTGCATTCATGAAACCGGTCGGAACCAATGTGCGCCACCGCAGGTTGAAAGGCTTTGCCTGGGGCTTCTTAAGTGGAATTCCTGGAAGCTGGATCATTGAAGACACAGTAACAAAAGGTCAGGAAGCTATTATCAAACCCGGTGATGAATTCCTGGTTGAATTGCAGAAAGAATTTACTGGCGAAGCTATGACCGAGGCAGAATTGATGCCTGGTGCAACCTCTAAAGTCCGCGGTGAAGTGGACAGAAAAGGCAAACCGAAAAAATAGTGCAGTAATGATTCAAAACCAAAAGGCTCGGTATCACTACCGAGCCTTTTAGTTTTCTCGTTGTACCCTGGAGCTTTAGTAGGCTCCTCCATATTGACCGGGAGCACCTCCGGCAATAGAGACGGGTGCATCAAGTTGAACTTCAACCGCTGTACCGGAAGGTATTGTGACTTCTCTACCCTTACGCAATAAGAGAGAGTCAGCTACTCCAAGACCGCCACCGATGGCAGTGCCCGACCAGGCTCCGCGACCGGCACCTCTAGTACCACCAGCGATAGCGCCAACAGCAGTACCAAGAGCGGCACCAAGACCTGCTCCAGCAGCACCTCTTACACCGGTTTGCAGAGCCTTGTTCTTCCAGGTTTCACCAACGAATTGATCGTTGTTGCCTTTATCTTCGTATTTGCCAATTCCACCTACAAGGTGAGCATTGATGGGTGTTTCGACACCATCTGGTGTTCTCAATCTGTTGAATTGTATACCTAGTTTTCCGGTCAAACCAAATCGACGACTGGCTTGAGCATCCGATACTTGACCCAGAAGAACCGAACCAAGAGGAATTTGCGAGTCACCAAGCATAATTGCTTGACTTACATTTGCTTGCACCAGGTCACCAGGCTTGGCTAATTGACTCGTAATAGAAGTAGCTAAATTGGCTTTGATTGTAAGCCCTGCAGGAGCATAAGCTACTCTGCCTTGTCTGTAGCCTTGTACAGGCACAGAATAGCCAGGAGGTGGACTATAATTACCCGCATATTGGGGGGCTTGAGGAGCTTGATACTGAGCCTGATTTGCAGCGTAATAATCGCCTTGTGGCTGTTGCTGCATCGCCGGTGGTGCAGAATTGGCTACTGGTGGTGCGCTGGATGCGTAATCGCCTGAAAGCTGTGACACGTAGCTTTGGATGCTAGCCTGATCGCGAAGAACAGCTCTGAGCTTATCTGCCCATCGTTGAGCAAGTACGGCTGGGGTGGTGCCAGCAGCTTTTGCACTAGCACTGTCTACGGTGACAACCTGAAAACCACCCAGTGTGATAACTGGTTGACCCTTTACATAAGCAATATTTACCGATGCAGGTGTTCTATCTTTCGCCGCTACCAGAGCATTGTCTAGATTGCCTTGAATTTGCTCAGCTCGCTGAGCGCCGGTTGTACTGCCGGCTCCTAAGATTCCGGTGAGAACAGGTTGGCCTGCAACATACACAACGTCGCCTGCTGCTAGCACCATATTTGGTGCAAGTGCCAGGGTTTGACTGAGTATTAAGGCTCCTGCTAAAACGCTGCGTTTAAGCGACGTGGATAGTCTTGTGCTCATTTTATTTTCCTACCTAAGTATTTCCTGTAACTGGGGGCTGACGCCATTTTTTCTATATTGGTGATTCACACCACTTGCGAAATAGACAGCAAAAGGTAACCTAATGTTCCCAGACTGTGCTCGTAAAGTTATATAGTGTACTACGCCGGTCTTTTGGAGTTTTTTATGAGCTTAAGCACACAAAGCCGAACCATCCTCATCACAGGCGCCTCTCGAGGAATAGGAAAAGCCTGTGCCGTCGAATTTGCTCAGAAAGGTTTTAAACTTGCTCTGGTCTCTCGGGCTAAAGAACCGCCAAATGAGCTTCTTCAAGACCTCGAATCACTTGACAAGAAAAATTTCGATTGGAAATGGTACAGCTGCGATCTCAGCTATAAAGATCAAATCAAAGAGCTTTGCACACAAATTGACAGCGATTTCCAGTCGATTGACATACTTGTGAATAATGCCGGTATCTACAAAACAGACGAACCTATATACAGAAAAGATATAGAGGAAGCTGATTACGATCAAAGTATGAATACAAATTTGTTGGCCCCATACCTTTTGTGTCGTCACTTTGCAAAGGGAATGAAAGAGCGTGGATTTGGGCGAATAATCAATATATCTTCGATTTCTGGAATCAAGGCAGAAAAGTTTGGCAAAGCTTATTCGGCTTCCAAATTCGCCCTAGTAGGACTAACTCAAGCAATTGCACTTGAATTAGCCGAATATGGCGTCACAGCAAACTGTATATGTCCTGGATGGGTCGCAACAGATATGGCTCTAAAACAGCTAAAAGACCCCAAATGGTGCATGGAAAATCAAATTCCGCTAGACGAATCCATTGCTATTGCAGAGCTTTCAGTTCCCCAAAAGAGGTTATTAGATCCTTTTGAGATCGCAAATCTTGCCTCCTTTTTAAGTACAGATGCAAGCAAAGGCATCACTGGTCAGGCTATAACTATATGTGGAGGGCTTTCGCTTTGTTAGCTACCAAATACAATCTGTGGTCAATTGAAACTGTGCAAGGTGTAGACCTCTTGTTCTCACCTTTGCTCAAAGCGCAAAAAAATCTCTCGCATGCTTTTACAACCCGCAAAGGGGGTAATAGTCCAGAGCCTTACGGAGCTTTCAATTTAGGCACTTTGATAGGCGGTGAATCCGGACGAGCAGACGCGTTGCACAATAGAGAAAATTTGCGACGCATTTTATCTTTGGCAGACTCCAAAATTGCTGTTGCAGGACAGGTTCACTCAGCAAATGTCGAGATATTAGAAGATCCCGATAATTTGCCCTTATTAAAGGAAGTAGATGGACTCGTAACAGGCAGACCCAAATTGACCCTGATGCTACATTTTGCCGACTGCGTCCCGGTAATTGTTTATGACAAAAATAAAAATATTGCTGGAATCTTCCATGCGGGCTGGCGTGGAACAGCGCAAGAAATCGTGGTACGTGGCGTAGAAGCAATGAATCGCAAGTTTGGCTGTTCGACCCATGACATGGTTGCTGCTGTGGGTCCGGCAATAGGCACCTGTTGTTATCCCGTCCAGGAAGACGCTTTACAAAAACTCTCGGCAACTGTTCAAGATCCCGAAAGCCTTATCGAACGGCGTGAAATTGATTCAAGTTTACGTCCAGACCTCAAAGGTATTAACGCCAGACAGCTGATGCAACTGGGAGTAAAAGAAGTCGATATTTGTTCTTGGTGTACCTCCTGCTCTAGCGATATCTTTTACTCGCACCGCGCCTCTGGTGGAACTACTGGGCGTCAAGCAGCTCTGGTACATCTGAACTAGATGCGACTAAAATATATATTGTGTACAAGCTTTTTTTCAAATCGTTAGCGATTTTGTCGATTACTCTGGTTCTGTCTCAGAACTCGTATCTTCACGTGCTACCAAGCTTGGCAGCTAGCCTTCCGGCTAAAAAACAAGCCAAACCCATAAGTAAAAGCAAGCTGCCACAAACCCAGCTAATTCAACAAAAACCTATACTCGACTCAGGCAAAAAAGATGAAACGCCAGTTGTTGCTCCAGACTGTAAGGCAACAAAAGATAAACTCATTCGCAAAGCTAATAGTCTCTTGGAGCAAAAGTCTGAAACATCGCCTTATCTCAGTCAAATCAAGCGTCTAGAAGAAGTTATGTTTGCTGATCATTCGGGACAACCCGGAGGTAAAGCAGGCAATGGTTCACTCAACGATCGGTTATCGAGGCTGGAAATGGCTTTGTTTGGAGAAACACATCCGAAACTGACAATGCCTGAGCGATTGAAAAAATTGCAAGAAAGTCTCTATGGATCAAGTTCTACTCAAACATCAAAAACTGAACAACCTGAAAAGCCAGACACTGCAAATACTTCAACACCAAATACAGTATCACCAACAGTAGACAATCAAATTCCAGGTATTCCACCAGACCAGCTTGATCCAGGCGGCGTGCCAACATGGACTGACAACACTATTCAGCCCAGACAGCCTGAATTTCAAATCGTTGAATCCTTTTTAAACTCTCCTGAAGCAACTGCAACTATAAATTCGGATGAGATGAAACTATTTGGACTTTATGTAATAAATGCCGAAAGACAAGCTCGAGGCTTATCTCCACTTGAAGCAGATTCAATCACAGACAACATGGCCAAAACACATATTAGCGAACTGGCAACTAGAAGAATAATTTCTCACACAGACCTCAAAGGTCGAAATCCTGACCAGCGGTTAACAGAATCGGGTGGAGCAGATGCTGTTGAGGAGTGTCTTGCAGCAATCACTACTGGAAATTTGAAATCTTCTCAATTGAACAAAATGGTTGGTGCTGCACTTATAAAAATGATGCTAGAACGCCAGGACGACAGGGAGGCATTGTTAAATCCTGATGCCACTCATATGTCTATTCAGTTTTCTGAGAGTAGCGATGGCAGTGCTATTTTCGCTTGTGCAGAGGTTTTAACCCGTAAGGGAACATACGAAGCGATACCAAAAGAAGTATCAGTTCAAGATGACATTCACATAAGCGGTACCTTGAATCAACCGCTTACTTTCGATCGGATCACTCTGGCTTATGAAGAACTAAATGAAGTACCTATAGAAGAAGATCCTACTTCAAAAGAGGCTCTACCTTATTTTCCGCCTCTCGATTATTTGGCTCACAGACAAAAATCTGAAAAGGACTATAGCAAACTAATAATTGCCCTCAAAGGTCTTGGTGTTGCAGCAGCGATAGCTGGTGGCGTTTTTATGCCACCTGTTGCATTAGCCGCTCCACTTATAGTCATGGCTGGTCCGGGAGGGGTTGGAAGCCCTATCAAGCCGCAATCAGACATTCCTATCAAAGGCGGCATCAAAGTAAAAGGCAATAATTTTTCTGGAAAAGTTTCCATATCGAATGAAGGTAAACCTGGAATCTATTACGTGACTGTCTGGGCGATTTCGGGAAATCGCTCAATTCCAGTCAGCAGAAGGACTGTGACCGCTCGACTTGTACAAGAAAAAAAGGATAAAGAAGATTCTAAGAAAATTGAGTACACTGAGAATGTCGAGTCAAAAGTAGAAACGCCAGAAGAAGCGGATGCTCAAAAATAGAACTTTAGCTGCTATATCTTCTTTATATATTTCATCCCTTATTGCTCCGGTTTATGCCGACGAGATTCCAACGGCGCCACCGTTGCAGACTGGAACACAGTCAACACTGCTTCAGACTGGCACCGAGTCGACCATGCTCCAAACTGGGACAGAGTCAACCTTGCTTCAAACAGGTACACAGTCGACTATGCTTCAGACTGGTACTCAAGGGACTTTGCTGCAAACAGGTACTGAAAAAACCGGCGGTCCTGTCACGATTCTTGTGATTTTCGACGCATCACTCAGTATGAACGAACATCTAGAACACAAAGACCAAAAAATTGATGCGGCAAAAAAGGTTCTAGAAACAGCTCTCATGCGCATTCCAAGCGACGTTAAAGTTGGTTTGCGCGTGTTTGGACATATCAATTTTCCTAGCCCTTGCAGTGCAAGCGCGTTGCTTGTTCCTCCTGGCATTGGAAACAGAGGCGCCATAATAAAGCGAATCAGACGCATTATTCCAACTGGAATGACGCCACTTACATTTGCAATCAGACAGGCAGCAGAGAATGACCTGAGAGACGTCGAAGGCAAAAAGACCATTATTCTCATTACAGATGGTGCCGACACGTGTGGCGAGGATCCTTGTGCCTATATTGCCACTTTGCCATATAGAGGCATAAACATCAAAGTCGATGTTGTCGGACTTGACTTAAAAGACAAAAATTCTAAGCGCAAACTCGACTGCATAGCAAAACTTTCAAATGGAAAATATTACGACGCTCACACCACTCCTGAGCTCATGGATAGCATTTCTCATAGTGTGAGCCAGGCAATTTCGGGAGTAGTCATCACCAATAAAGGTCAAAACAAGCTTACTCCGCCTGAGCTGGTACCAATCGTACCCATGCAAAAGCTAGTAGTTCCTGAAAAATACTTACCTAAATAGACTTCTATTTGTTCAAAGAAATCTTTTCAGTTTCAGCTTTATCTTTTTGGGTAATCTGAATCTTTTCCATTACAGAATGGGTGATTCTATCTCCCACTTTGGAATACATGCTCATGAGCCACATTGGATAAACACCAAAGGCTAAGATCATAATTGAAAGAGAGGCAGCAACCAAACGCTCGGTCCTTGTTGCGTCATACAAATGACCTTTCCACTTTTCCATCTCGGGTCCGTAGAAAAGACGTTTCAAAAGCCAGAGCATGTAGCCGGCGGTCAAAAGTACACCAAGACAGGCGAAATAAGTCCAACCACGGGTCCACGAACCATGTGCTGCAGAGACTGCCATGGGTGAGGTGAAAGCCCCATAGAAAACCGAAACTTCTCCAACGAATCCAGAAAGCGCGGGCAGACCAAGATTGGCCATTGTTCCGATCATCCAGAAATAGAAAAGGACCGGCATCTGATTGGCTAAGCCACCACCGATTTCTTTGAGCATACGAGTGTGGCAACGGATATAAACAGTTCCAACCATAAAGAAGAGCAGCGCCGATACCAGACCGTGACTCAACATCTGGAAGATGGCACCATTGATGGCGGCATTAGACAAAGAGCCAACTGCCAACAAAATGAAACCCATGTGCGATACGCTCGAGAAAGCGATAATTTTTTTCATGTCTTCTTGGACCAGACATGCCATTGCACCCCATACGATATTGATGGCTCCCAGAGCCAATATCCAGGCTCCATATTCAGCAAAAAACGCTGGGAAAAAGCCCATGCAAATTCTCACCAGACCATAAGAACCCATTTTCAAAAGAAGTGCGGCTAACATCATTGAAATCGGAGTTGGCGCCTCGACGTGTGCATCGGGAAGCCATGTATGGAAAGGCACTGAAGGCAATTTGATGATGAAAGCAAGAAAGAATCCAAGACATGCAAGACACTGAACATTTACAGGCAGTTTGCTCGCGTACGTTGTGAGCAGATTCATGTCGAAAGTGGCAGAAGCAGGATCCATCGCCATAAGCTGCATGTACATATATAGAAGTCCAGCGAACATCAACACACCACCAAAGAAGGTGTAGAGCAAGAATTTCATCGCTGCGTATCCACGTCTTGGACCACCCCAAATGGCAATCAAGAAGTACATGGGGACAAGCTCTAATTCATAGAGCACAAAGAATTGAAGGAGGTTGCACGACACGAAAACGCCGATAACCGAAAAGGTCAAAAGCATCAAGAAACTGTAGTAAAGCTTTCCGCGTTTCTCAATCGAGTAACTTGCAAGCACTGCAAGTAATGTCACAATCGTGGTTAGAAGCACCAGCGAGAGGCTCAGCCCGTCAACACCGATATGATAATCAATCTTGATTGGAGTAGAAATCCAATTCATATAAGTGGTGGCTTGCATTCCAGCTATGCGTGGATCGAATCCAGACCAGAGGAAAAGCGAGAAGACAACCATCGCGCCAGAGAAGAACAGCGCCACGCCTCGGGCATCTTTGTCTTCCGGAACGAACGGAATGACGAAACTGGCAATCAGGGGCAGAAATAAAAGAACGTTTAAAATCAGGGCTGGGTCTGTCACTTGAAAAGCTTCCTCTTTGGTCCGCGCTTACAGCTTCACACGCGCCCAGTATAAAGGGCGTGTCAGTAGTTGAAGAATTATTGAAAAGAAGAATCTTTTCACCAGATCTCGAACTCCGCCGCAGGTCACTATTCAGGTCCTATTGGAAACCATATGTGGTGCCTACTTATTTGTTAATAACTTCACTCACTGGTTAAAATCATTGTGACTAAGACATGTGGGGAACCAGACTTGTTAACGCCCGAATTCTTGAAAAGTTGTGTGGAAAACGCCTGGATGATTGTGGCTCTGCCATTCTTCGCCGGATTTGCAATCATTACCAGTTTCCTTCTGACTGGACCTCACCTTGGTGCCAAGCGTTGGTTCAAAACGCTTGCCATGTGTCTGTCGGTCGGCGCCGTGGCAGTTGGATTCCTGCACTCGCTTTGCATTTTGCAAGCACTGCTAACTCAACCAACGCTTTCTGGATACCAACAAAATTTCGACTGGTTCGTTTGCGAAAACTTCAAATTATCGGTTGGCTTCCTGGTAGACAACCTTTGTGCATCGATGCTTGTCGTTGTAACTACTATCAGTCTCCTAGTGCAAATATATACACATGGCTATATGCGCGAAGACCCTGGTTACGCCAGATTCTATTCTTATCTATCCTTATTTACTGGCTCGATGTTAGGACTGGTTGTTTCGACCAACCTCTTTGAAATGTACGGATTCTGGGAACTGGTAGGCGTTTGCAGTTATCTACTGATAGGTTTCTGGTTCTATAAAAACTCAGCTGCAGCAGCTTGCCTCAAAGCTTTCGTAGTCAACAGAGTCGGTGACTTCGGTTTTCTAATAGGCATACTGCTCTTATACCTTGCTACCAAAGATTATTGGGGCGGCGGCACTATCCTTGCTTTCCTGCCACAATTGGGTACAACTGGCGCCGATATGGCTTCAGTTCTGCAAATGGCATTACAAGACCATCGCCTAACCCCAGAACTGGCATTTCTAGCCACTTCAATGCCTCTCATTGCGATTCTTATTTTTATGGGACCGATGGCTAAGTCGGCACAAGCTCCGTTGCACATCTGGCTTCCAGATGCGATGGAAGGTCCTACTCCAATCTCAGCTCTGATTCACGCTGCCACAATGGTTGCAGCAGGTGTATATCTAGTTGCCCGAGCTTACCCTATCTTCCTCGCTCCAGACGGCAGCACAAACAGCATCGCTCTATCGGTGGTGGCAGCAGTGGGTGCATTCACTGCATTCATGGCAGCAACAATCGCACTGACCCAGTTCGACATCAAGCGAGTTTTAGCATGGTCTACCTGTTCACAACTTGGCTACATGTTTGTTGGACTCGGTGTTGGAGCGTACGGAGCTGGCATGTTCCATCTCTTTACCCACGCATTTTTCAAAGCGATGCTCTTCCTTTGTAGTGGTGCCGTAATTCATGGTCTCCACCACGAACAAGACATAAGAAGAATGGGCGGACTTTGGAAACCGATGAATATTACCGGATGGTGCTTTTTAATCGGAACAGCATCGATTGCTGGATGGCCATTGCCCCCACTAAGCGGGTTCTTTTCCAAAGACGAAATTGTCTCCGCAGCATGGCACCAAAGCCCTCTTCTTGGCGGCATCTTGATCTTGACTGCTGGACTGACCGCATTTTACATGTTCCGCCTTTTCTTCCTTGTTTTCACTGGAGAATACAGAGGCAATACAAAAGCTCATGAAGTCCCGGTCGTCATGTGGGCACCACTTGTAGCACTGGCAATTCCTTCTACCGTCGCTGGTTTTATGCTTGGCTTCAACAAGTCTTCGTTCTTTGAAAACACTCCAGCTGCCAATCCTTTCGGCTCCTTCATATATTGGGCACATCCCCATCAAGAAGTTGTTGACTGGACAATGGTCATAGCCTCTTCTACAGCTGGCTTGATCGGCGTTGGTGTTGCGTATCTGATGTATTACGCAAGATCAATTAACTTCCACAAAGACATTGTTGAAAAACAAGGACCGCTTTATTTGTTCTCACTGAACAAATGGTATTGGGATGAATTGTATTTGGGCCTTGTAAACAAAGTATTCTTGCCCATTTTCGATAAAACCTGGAAAACTCTCGACAGCATTTTCGTAGACCAAATTCTGGTAAACGGAGCAAGCATAGTAACTCTGGCTACTGGAGAAGTACTTAAGTACACACAAACTGGTAAAGGTCAGTATTACGCATTGGTCATTTTCTTCTGGGTCTCAGTAATCGCCTGGCTCGCCTTTTTGACCACAACCTAAAGTTAGGAAGCTAATTCATGTCTCAACCACATCAAGACCACAGCAACTGCAATCATGACCATGAGCACAATCACGCGACTCATGACGCCCATGCCGACCACGCTCATGACCATGACCACGATCATGTTGCTGTCGATCCAGGCGAAATAATTGCCGAAAAGAGTCCTCAAGATCAAATGCTAATTGGTGTTTGCGCTATTGCAATGACACTGTTGATGATTTGTATGGGCACCTGGATGCAAATCCCCACCCCGTCAGGCGGTGGACACTCTGAGCATGGCGAACATCACGAATCGAGCGAACACGCACCGGCTCAAGCTCCACACGCGCCCGAAACAGGAACTCCTGCAGCGCCCGAATCGCACGAGACCCAGTCACACTAAGTATTAAGAAAAAGGTCGTCACTTTTCAACTTTTACGGTAACTGTGATATGTTATCTATTCACACCATTTGGGTGTTTGGGCGTCTAGCTTGCAAGCGCTCAACAATCTGGCTTTAGAGAGGTTTCAACAATGCAGGAAGTAACGATAGGCATCGCGGGAGCGGCTGGTGACGGTCTCGATAAATCGGGAGACACCCTGGCACGTTCATGCGGCAGATTTGGCTTGCACGTCTATGCCTATAACAGCTATCAGTCCATTATTAGAGGCGGTCACATTTGGTTGAGAGTTCGAATCTCTGACCGTAAAGTCACCTGCCACGGCGACAAACTAAATGTCTTAATCGCCCTTAATCAAGACTCAATCGAAAGACACGCACGCGAAGTAGATGAAGGCGGTTTCATTCTCTACAATAGCGACCGCATCAAATGTGAAGAATCGCTGGTGGCTAAAGGTGTAACTCTTTTGCCAATCTCGATGAAAGAAGTCACCGAAGAAGTAGCAAAGAAATACGGTCCAGTCAAACCGATCATGCAAAATACTGTCGCTGTAGGAGCGGCTATTTATTTGATGGGACTTGGAACTGAACAAACAAAAGAAGTCATCACCGATACTTTTAGCGCCAAAGGCCAAGAAGTTATCGATATGAACGTAGCTTTGCTCGAAGCCGGTTATGAATATGCCAAGAAAATAATCACCAAGCCCATTTTCGTAGCAGGCAAATGGGAAGCAGACAAAAAACGTCGTCCATTCATTACTGGCAACGAAGCCATAGCGATGGCTGCGTACGCTGCAGGTTGCAAATTCTACGCAGCATACCCGATGACACCAGCTTCAACCATCCTTCACTGGATGGCAACCAATGCCAAGAAAACTGGCATTCTGGTCAAACAATGCGAAGACGAAATTTCAGTTGCTAACATGGCAATCGGAGCAGGTATCGGCGGAGTGCGCTCGATGTGCGCCACTGCAGGTGGTGGCTTCGCTCTCATGACCGAAGCAGTCGGAATGGCAGGAATCATGGAAGTTCCTGTAATCTTCGTCGAAGTTCAACGTGGTGGTCCCAGTACCGGACTTCCCACAAAAACCGAACAAGCCGACTTGTTCCAAGTCTTTGGAGCATCACAAGGTGAATTCCCAAGACTTATCGTTGCACCCAAAGACATTGCTGATGCTTATGCTTCAACAGTCGAATCGTTTAACCTTGCCGATAAATATCAGTTGCCTGTTTTGATGATGTCTGACCTGTTATTGTCAGAACACCCCGAAACAGTAGATGCCGAGCTGCTTTCCTGCGACGTCAAAGTTGAGCGTCCTGAATACATTAAGGAATGGGATGCAGAGAAAAACGGTAAATTCAAGAGATACAAATTCACCGAATCTGGTATCTCGCCTCGTGCACTTCCTGGCACTCCAGGTGCTTGCCATGTAACAGCATCTGATGATCACGACGAGCGCGGTATCCTGATTTCTGACATGTTCACCTCGCCACCTGTTCGCCGCAAAATCATGGAAAAACGCATGACAAAAGTGGCAAATATGCTCAAAGAACTTCCAGCTCCTAAATTGGAAGGTCCAGCCAATGCCGATGTAACCTTACTTTGCTGGGGCTCAACCTGGGGCGTAGTGCGAGAAGCAGCAGAAATACTCAACGAAAAAGGTATCAAAACCAATTTCTTATGCATCAAATATATTGCCCCTTTCCACACCAAAGAAGTATCTGAGATCCTTTCCAAATCCAAAAAGAAAATCTCAGTAGAAGTCAACTTTACAAGCGTAATGGCACAATTCGTCAAAATGCAAACCGGCATCTCGATGGATGGTCATATCACCAAATATGATGGCGAGCCGCTTGAACCGATGATGATTGTTCAGGAAGTAGAAGCTCAATTAGCATCGAAAACCAAAGATCTCTCGGTCAGCGAAGCAGAAGCTATGGAAATGGCATATCACTATCTCAGAACCCATGCTCTGGAAAAGCTTCGCCCATCTGCATTAAAAGTTCATGCCAAAAACGGATCCGGCGAGCCGGTCTGGGAAGTTGAACTCTCTGAGCGCATAACCAACAAGAGCGCCGGGACAATTAAGATCGGCTCCAATACGGGTTCGATTATTGAGTTCAAACAAGAGACCGCCGTAAAAGCTTAGATTTATAAGCTGACATTGCAAGCATCCATTTATAAAACAGAGGACTAAAAAATGGCTACAGTAACTGAACTCCCCGTCGAAACCTTTAAAGGGCCAGTCGATCCTGACTGGTGCCCAGGTTGCGGCGACTTCGGTGTTCTCAAATCTATTCAAGAAGCAGCTGCTAAGAATGGTATCAAGCCTGAAAACCTTATGGTTGTATCGGGTATCGGCTGCTCATCCAACTTACCTGGTTTCATCAACTCCTACGGGGTGCACAGTTTGCACGGCAGATCAGTGCCGGTTGCAACTGGAGTTCACCTTGCAAACACTGACATGAAAGTTGTAATCGTTGGTGGAGATGGAGATGGTTATGGTATCGGTGTCGGACACTTGATCCACGCTATGCGCCGTAATCTCGACGTGACCTATGTAGTAATGGACAACCAGATTTATGGCTTGACCACAGGTCAAACATCTCCTACATCTGGAATTGGTCACAAGACCAAGTCCACACCGCTAGGCAACATCGAAAATCCAATCAACCCGCTTGCATTGGCGATGATTTCAGGAGCGACATTTGTAGCTCGCGGTTTCTCAGGCGAACAAAAATTGCTCGCCGACACCATCGCAGCAGCTATGATGCACAAAGGATTCTCGCTGGTTGATACTTTCAGCCCCTGTGTCACCTATAACAAAATCAATACTTATCCATGGTTCAAAGAGCGTGTCTACAAGCTTGAAGACACTGGCTTTGACCCGACCGAAAACTTGTACAAATCGCTTGAAAAATCGTATGAGTGGGATGAAAAAATTCCTTTGGGTATTTTGTATAAGCATGAAATGCCAACATACGAAGATGGCGAATTGGCTTTGAAAAAAGGCGCGCTTGTAAAACAACCGCTTGAAATCGACAAAGCCATGTACAAATCATTGGTAGACGAACTGATTTAGGTTTTATAAACCCAGTCGATTTAGTTCTCCTATTAAGTAATTGTGCAGCCATCCTGGAATAAGGGGAAGGTAACTTCTCAGCTTAGCTTTGTTTTCAGGAGACAGCCTTGAGATACTTTGGCGCACCAACTTGGCATCAACATTTCTTCGGCCAGTTAACCAGAGTACCAGAAAAATTCTACCAATCTCAGTTTTTGAAAGCTGGAGTTTTCTGTCACATATTTTTTTCAATATCACGCGGGTTCCATCACACAAGAACCTTCCAGAATATCCATCAGTTAGATAAGTTAGCTTGCAGTCTGATTCACCCGGTTCACCGGTGATCATATTTGCAAAAACAATTTTACTTCCTCCTTTCTTCTTCGTCACAACATCGTGCACCGTTGGCGATACCTCAGACTCCTGCATGAGACAAAACACTCCAAATGATAGTCTTCTGATTCTTTTTTCTCGAACTAACCTAGATAAAGCCAAATCCACGTATTTTCTCGGTCCAAACCTGAGCATTTGACGAGATGTGAAAATTTCGTTTGTCGACAAAGTAGTCAGATGATGCTTTATGCAATCCAGAGTTTTCATATCAATCGCCTCCTCAAGCAGATTTACTACTTAGTAAGACGATTCAATCCGAAGAAGAGTTCAAAACTATTCGCACAAATAGAGTAGGTCTTGCTGAAACCAAAAACAGTTGACGCGCACAACCATAGATCTTCTTAAGAAGATCTATGGTTGTGCGCAGAAATGAAACTGGCGCTTTGCTCAGCGCACAAGAAAAAACAATTCCAAAATTACTTGAGTTAACCGCGGTTGCCAGTGCGCTTAGATGCAGTCGTATCACCAACCTCAACTTCGTCACTCTGAAACTTGGTCTTCGCAGTTTCCGGAATTACTGGATAGACAGTGTCGGGAGTTATCTGTACTGTGATATCGTGCCTGGTGCCAGGCGTGGGATTCATTACCACTGCAAAAGTGTCTAAGAGAGGAAATTTTTTCTTGAAACTATCGACATAATGCTTATCGGCTCTGTAGCTGTTCAAGAAAATCTGTTCATGATGACATTCAGAAGATTTGCATCGGACCTTTGATCTGACATTGTAGCCAGCAACTTCGAATGCCTTTTCGTAATTGCGAGCAGCTTCCTCGCTACCTTGCGGATATTTCAAAACTAATGAATAAGGACGTTCTTCCGAATAGCTAGCAGCAAGTTGATTTTGCAACGAGTCATTGCTGAAGTCTGAGCTTGGCTCAGCCTGCTCTTGGCTCCAATCTTCGCGAACATGATACTTTTGAGGATAAACTGCTCGAGCAATAGTTTCACCACATGCTGGTGCTCCGGCCAGACGTTGCACCACCAGTGATGCCAACTGTGGATCTGGGATCCAGTAACTTCCGCCATTTATCATTTTCGGCTCGCCAGGAATCATGGCGGTTTCGATGTTTTTAGACTCCAGGTCTTTAGCAAACAATGCCACTGCAGCCATTTCTTTAACAGACATATCGGTAACGATATAATCTTTGGCAAAACGCATTAATTCGGGCAGTTTCAAAACTATTGAAGGGTCTTTGAATTTTGCCGAAGCCTGACGCAAAAACCACTGCTGACGCTCGATTCTACCAATATCACCTTTTTGATCGTGACGAAAACGAACGTATCCTTCAACTTGTTTAGGATCCAAAATTTGTTCGCCTTCAACTAAATCGATATTAAGTTTCTGACTTTTGTCGCGATATTTCATTTTCTTTTCGACGTTGACCTTAACCGGTCCTATCGCCTCGAAAATGTCTTTTAGTCCGTCGGTATCGACTACTACATAATGATCTACAGGTATACCGAAATCTTCTCTAACGGTTTCAACCGCTAACTCCGGTCCCCCCATTGCATGGGCAGAATTTATTTTTTCTGGACCTCTACGCTCACGCCCAGGAATGGTTACCCGACTATCACGAGGAATGGAAATCAACCCTACCGAATGGTCTTCGGGGTTCAAACTAGCCAAAACCATAGTGTCAGAACGAGTATTGACCCATCTGTCATTACCCTTTCCGTTTGAATCTACTCCCATCAAAAGAATGTTAGTTCGTTGAGAAATCTCAGGTACGAAATCCAAGCCCATTGATTTTAGGAATTCTTGATGGGGACTTAGTTTTTGCGAAATCAAAGTGGCTGTTCGATGTTTCAGCGAAGCTACTATCGGTTTGTGGGCAATATTTTTAGAAAGGATCAAGCCAATGCCTACGCCTATTCCCACAGCAAGTACAGCCTGCCACCAGGTGGTTTGATGAGTCATTTTGCGAACAAACTGGCCTGGATTAGGGCTCGAGTCGTCATTTGTCGACATATTTTTCCTTAGTGAGTTAATATCGTGCCTATTTTCGGGCATTTTCAACCTGCCTCACCCTTCTATATGCCTTATCTTAGCTTGGGTTAGTTGAGTAGCTGACCGATTTATTCGACTTTTCAAGTAGTTTTTACAGCAATCTTGCAATAGGAAAAACTACCATACAATACTAGAAGTGTCCTACTAAACTGAAGTAACTAAATGACAACCAAAGGTCCCAGCGGATTTATAGACTTAAATGGACAGCTACTCGTTGTTGATTTTGGCAAGATTTTTCTAGACGGAGCCATTGTTGGTCTTATTTTTGACGATGGTTATCTGCAACATACTTCAGGTCCATTTGGAACAAACAAGAATCTCAGACCTATAGATGCCATCCCTGGTTGCGTTTTCCGGGGAATTGATTCTGGTGGACTTGAACTTATTTTGCCTCAAACAGGTGAGCCAAATAAACTTTTGGGTCCGACCGGCAGCCTCAAATATAACAATGTTCCTTACCACGTCATAAATGGCCGCATCGCAGCACCAGACCATGGGTTCATTGGCGAGTTTGACGATGAAGGGAAAGTTTCAGTGCGTGATTACGTCACCAGGGTGGCAAAACGCGAACTGGACGAGCATTCCTGCCTCAATTTCAGCTTTGAAGGCAAAAACTCCAAACAGGAGCCAATGACGACACAATGGACCCGAAAACTTTCAAGACGAGACAAAACTTATTCTGAAGACGAGACAATTCGATATTTCATGGATTACGACCAGTTGAAAGGTCCAGAAAAAAAATATCTTTTCGATAACATGAAGTTATGGGCTGTCTCTGGAATCCTTCAGACAGTGCGTCGCAACGAAGGTAATTGCGCGTTGGGCAATGTTCGGCACGGAGCGGCTGGACAGACTGGCGTGCGCACAGGCAATGTCACTCTAGATCGAGACGAAATGGGTCGAGACCTGGATATGTTTTACAAACACGGACCTTTTGCGGTTGTATATACTCGCTATGAGCCATTCTTGGAGGTTCGAATAAATTTAGTAGTAGCGCACGAGTTTGGACATCAACTCGAATTCATATTATCAAAAGCCACTCAGGACGAGATTTCTGACATATATGAAAAAATGCTTCGTACCTGTGATAAGCAACATCCGCTCCCCGACGAGTATCCAGGCGCTTCCGAACTGCTGCGCCAACACGAGGTAGGCAAAAGAATTTTCATCTCTGGATATGCAAGATTTAGCTCTCATGAGTATTTCGCTGAGAGCGTAGCCGCATTTTCGATTGAAGATAGCAGACGGTATTTAAAAGAACATGACCCAAGACTTTATGAAATTATCGAGTCTCTGTTTTACGAACCAGAAAAAGTTATCCGTCCCGTACTCAAAGAACAACTATTGTCTTTACAAGCCAGTCTGAGAATGGGTGGCGAATTGTCGAGCAAACCAGTTTAAAACAAAGACTAATTTTGCTTTATATTGACTTCCTGCTAAATTCAGGAACATTTGGGTCGAATAAACGTTTATAGAATATGAAACACCTACTTCTTGTAAACACATCTCTTGTTCTATAATTAGTAATTGCAGGCTCCAATTTTCACTTCGTTCAATAGGTCTCAAATGGCGAATTTACTCTCAAAACTCTTTAACTACACCACTTCTGATGTACCGCGTCCGCGTTGGAACGTACTCGACCTGATTACATTCATCAATCATGGACACATTCCTACCCTGATCACTTGCGACATTGACCTGACTTGGGCTGAAGACCTGCGTATACAGCTCAAAGGTGTCGGTCAAAGAGTGACCGTAACCGCCTTACTACTCAAAGCAATCGCTATTGCACAGCGTGATCATCCAGATACTCGCACTGGCTGGACTCCTGGAGGCAGATTGGCTACATTTCGAGATATTGTTGCCGGGTTTACTGTAGAGCGCTTTATCGGCTCGCAACCTGCGGTTTTCTTTGGCGCCATTGACAATCCAGATACAAAACCAGTAAGCCAAATCGCTGAAGAGCTCAAAGGTTATGCTGAGGCTGACATGAAGGATATGGAACATCTTGATGTTCAAAATCGGTTCAACAATATGCCCTGGCTTTTCCGCAAATTTATCCTTTGGGCTGGTCGTGAGTATCCTTGGGTTCGTCTCAAATATATGGGCGCAACATTTGGTCTTTCCACCCTGGGTAAATTCGGAGTGAAGTGCCTGGTGCCACCTTGTGTCACCACGTCCACTTTTGGTGTTGGCGAAGTGGAAGAAAGAGCAGTGGTCAAAAATGGTCAGATTGTTATCCGCAAAATGGTAACTCTGGCTTTGAATTTCGATCACAGAGTAATTGACGGTGCGCCGGCAGCTCGTTTTATGCAAGACGTTCGTCGTTTAATGGAAGGTGGTCTGGAAAGCTATCTGCAACCAGAGATAGCCCTGCTGGCCGAAAAGAAACTGGATTCAGCGTATCTGCCAAGTTAGTCAGTTTTTTAGACTTTTAGGACCAAATCCACTGCATTCTGGCAGGAACGAACCATCCTTGCTTGGATAGAACCTCATCCAGACTCATATTGTCCGATTTACACAATGCAAGTGCCTTGGTAGCTTGGTCTGCAGACAAAAATCCCTGACGGAAAAGCGAATAAGTCCTAAGTGCAAGATACAAAAATGCTTCGCTGATAATGCCAGCTGTAAGTACTTTTTTGCCTACTCTAATTGAACTGGTTTCTTCTTCGGAAACGAGCTGATTAATAGTTTCGCGATCTAAGAATCCAGCTTCAACTAACAAATCTTGGGGAGAAATGTGTTTTTGCGGTGCTTGGGGTGGTGGTTTTAATTCAGCCATCGCCTGATAAACCATCACGCCTTTATCTCTGACCGCGCGCAAAGCTTCTGCAGCCTGGAAAGCCTTGATATTGCCGCTTGCCACCATGTCTTGCAAAATAATCGCGGCTTCTAAAAGCTCTGAAGTAACCAGACCCTGCTCAAGCAAAATTTGTCCAAATTGCTTCTCTTTTACAAGTTCGATTTCCAGACATTCAAGCATGTCGCTTTCAGAAACGAATCCAGCCATAGCGACTAGTTCGCCAATGCGAACAGTATTGCCTTCTTTTTCAACATACAACCCAAGCTCGAACAAAGCCTGTTCAATACTTACGCGTCTATTTCCTACAGTTGAAATAGCCTCTTTAGCGTTGTCTTTGTCTATTTTGCCATCGCGGACCATGAGCAATGCGTTCAAAACCGCAGTCATCATCCAGCTTGAGACATCTCGATTCAAAACTAAAATGCGTCCAGTTTGCATTCCACTATCTTGCGCCTGAGATACAGCTCTTCCAATCTGCTCCATTGTGATCATATTGGATGCAAGAAGCAGCTCAGTGACTGGTGTTGTAATGGTTTGAACCCGACCAGTCTTTTTGTGCACTTGACCCAAAACGCCTATGGCATCCTTGAGTTTCATATTATGCTGGCGAGCCAATCGCAATGCCCTTACGGCTAAATCCAGTGAGACTGTGCCATTCGATACAAGCTCGTTGGCTTCCTGCACTAAACCGAGCAAAAATCCCGACATCATGTCAAGCATGACTAAGGACCGCTCCAGAGGCACGTTCAGATTCTTAGATGTTTTCTTGGCTTCTTCTAGTTGCTGCGGTGAAATTATCCCCGTGCTCAAAACCAGAGTGCCGAAGGTATCGGTGGATGATGCTTGCTTTTCTAGCATAGTTTCCTGTCTAAAATTCGGATTCCCCGGTGGCTCCCAACCCACCTAAAATTAGTGTACCAACTATGGCAAGCTATATAACATATTTAGTTTTTCCAGACTGATTGTCAGGAAAAGCCAATGGTGTGGAAGGGCGAAATCTGTCTTCTTAACTGCTAAAATCTAGAATTCGGCAACAAGAGATAAAAGCATGGCCAGAACTTCGGCACAAAATAATGGCGACGATTATCCTCAGTATGGTTATTACAGACATGCCACCATCTGGAAAGACAAAATCTATTTTGTCTGCGAAGACGATATCTGGGAATGCAGTTTAAAAGGGGGTCTTGCCCGTCGTTTTACTGCTGGCCAAGCCGAATTTTCCTTTCCTCGTGTTTCACCAGATGGTAAGCATCTTGCATTTGTAGGCAAAGAAGAAGGTCATCCAGAAATTTATGTCACCACGATTGCAGGTGGCAATCCAACCAGACTTACTTATATGCACTCTGATGCAATCGCTCTGACAGGTTGGTCGCAAGATAGTAAAAAAGTACATTTCACCTCTGATGCTCGCACCCCCTTTTTCCGCTCTCAAGATGCCTTCAGCGTAGCGCGTGATGGAGGAAATCCTCAGTGTTTTAACTGGGGTCATGTATGCACTTTTCAAATAGCTTCTGCTCCTAATCGCAAAAAGGTTGTGGTAGTAGGGCGAAACAACACCGATCCTGCACGTTGGAAGCGTTATAAGGGCGGTACAAAAGGCGAAATCTGGATCGACCCAACCGGTCAGGGCAAATTCAATAAATTAGTAGAAGTAGAAGGCAACTCGGTCTGGCCAATGGTGATAGGCACGAGGGTCTATTTCCTTTCAGACCACGAAGGGGTGGGCAATATCTATTCATGCCGTTTTGATGGCAAAGATTTGCGCAAAGAAACAAACCAGACAGAATATTATGTTCGATTCCCCTCGACCGATGGTAGTAAAATAGTTTACACCGCTGGTGGTGACATCTATCTTTTCGATCCGGCGCGCAAAACAGAAAACAAAGTCAATGTCATGGCACCACTAAGCACGCATCAAACCAAGCGTAAAGTAGTGGAAGCCATCGAATATTTAGAACATTTTTCTCCACATCCCGATGGGCACTCGGTTGGCATTATTGCACGTGGACAGCCTATTATAATGGGCAATTGGGAAGGTCCTGTCAATCAATATGGAGATGGAAGCAGAGTCAGATATCGCAATCTCGAATGGCTGCCTGAAGGCAACCAGTTTGTAGTAATAAATGATCGCGACGGTTTTGAAAAATTAGAATTGCACGACTGCACAAAAGAAAAACCTCCGGTCGTTTTAACTGAACGCGGAATTGGTCGTACTCTTTCAGTTAAAGTATCACCCTGCGGAAAGATGGTGGCAATGTCAAACCATCGCCATGAGCTTCTTTTGGTCAATATTAAAAAGGACGAAGAGAAAAAAGAAGCCGAAAAAACGACCAAATCCAGCCGAGCTAGAAAAGCATCGGCAAAACCACCTATCGCTAACCCAACATTCAAGGTGCTGGATAAGAGCCCAGCAGAACGTATAGACGACTTCAATTGGTCTCCCGACTGCCAGTGGATTACTTATAGTTTTGCTACTCATCCAGGACTTTGTATCATACGGGTTGTTCATATTCCTACTGGCGCAATTCACGACATAACAGACCCGGTGCGGTTTGATGCAAGGCCCTGTTTTGATCCAGACGGAAAGTATATTTACTTCCTGGGAGCAAGAAACTTTTATCCAGTCGCAGATTCAATGTCATTTGCTTATGGATTTCCGCGTGTAATGCGACCCTTCTTGGTGACGTTACGAAAAGACATTCCTTCACCATTTCTTCCCAAACAAAAACCATTGGCAAGAAAAGGCGCCAAAGCACAAACTCAGGAACACCAAACGCAAGCAGAACCAAAACAGGCATCAAGAATTGCACAATTAAAGGATGCCATCGCAAGACTTCCCGAAAGCAAAGTGTCACCCAGAGCTAAGGGTGCTTCAACCAAAGCAGGTATGCAAAAAATCTATAAAGAAGCTCTCAAAGAAGCTTTTGAAATAGTATTGAAAGAACTGGAGCGGACCAGCTCCTCCGCGCCCAAAATGCCTGCAGCTACGTCAAAAACGCTTGCCAGAACTAAAAAAGAACAAAACACGGCACCAAATGCGCAACCACAAGAAAATCAACCAATTGCCAACTCCGCTTCAAATGTAGAAATTGATTTTGACGGAATTACCAATCGCATCCTGGCTTTTCCAGCAGCCGAAGGCAAATACGGACAAATAATCGGCGTCAAAAACAGAGCTTTATTTACTCTATATCCAGTGCGCGGAATCAGACCGGATCACAGTTGGTACGATGACGATCAAAATCTAGCAGTATTGATGGCATATGATTTTGAAGACCGGAAGCAAGCAGACATGTATGGTGACGTTGGTTACATGTGTCTGGCACTTGATGGTCAGACAATTTATTACAAAACAAGACGTGGTCGCATTCGCGCTTTTGATTCAGCCGAGAAAATGCCTGCGGAAGGACGAGGTCCAGCCTATCCTCAAGGTTCGGGCAAAGATTCGGGCTTTTTAGATTTATCAAGAGCGCAAGTCATAGTCAATCCCAGAGCCGAATGGGCACAAATGTACGATGAGGCATGGCGTCTTCAAAAAGAACAATTCTGGGTCGAAGACATGTCTCGTATCAACTGGGATCAGGCTGGAAAACGTTATCAAAAGCTACTCCCGCGGGTACGCACCAGATCTGAAGTTTCAGACCTAATTTGGGAGTTGCATGGCGAATTGGGTACCTCGCACGCCTACGAAATGGGTGGAGATTATAGATGGGCACCATATTATCGACAAGGATTTCTTGGATGCGACTGCATCTGGAATGCTCAAAAAAATGCTTACGAAATACAACGAGTTCTAAAAGGTGATAGCTGGGAACCAGAAGCAGCCTCGCCTCTTGGGCAAACAGGAATTTCACTTGAGCCTGGTGATTGCATTTACGAAGTCAACGGGATTGCTGTAAACGAACACAGCCCACTTGAAGAATTGCTATTCAATCACGGTGGAAAAGAAGTAACTATCGCGGTATTGCGCAAGGAAAAGAAACGCGAAAAGCTCGTAGTCAAGCCATTGAGAAATGAACGAGCCTTGCGCTACAGAGATTGGGTTCAAAAAAATAGTGCATATGTGCACGAAAAAACAAACGGCCAAATTGGCTATGTGCACATCCCCGATATGGGACCATACGGTTTTGCAGAGTTTCACAGACACTATATGGCTGAAGTAAATCGCCAGGGGCTCATTATCGACGTTAGATATAATCGAGGTGGCCACGTATCGGCATTATTGCTTGAAAAATTGAATCGGAAAATTGTTGGCTATGACGTAAACAGATGGGGTCCACCACAGCCCTACCCGCCCGAATCGCTTGCAGGACCTATGGTTGCAATAACCAATGAATTTGCAGGATCAGATGGTGACATTTTCAGTCATTGCTTCAAGTTATACAAGTTAGGACCACTCGTAGGAAAGCGCACCTGGGGTGGTGTCATCGGAATTTATCCAAGACACAGACTGGTGGATAGAACTATTACCACTCAGCCCGAATTTTCCTTTTGGTTTCAAGATGTGGGCTGGAAGGTGGAAAACTACGGAGTAGATCCTGATATCGAAGTTGATATAACTCCACAGGATTATCATCAGGGCAAAGATCCTCAGCTTGATACTGCAATCAATATGGTTATAAAACAGCTCAAACTCAATCCACCTTCGCTTCCAGAATTTTCAGATAAGCCAGACTTATCGAATTCGAGCAGCAAAAAACAAGTTACTCAAAGACAGGTAATCAAAAGACCTCAAGCTAAAAAGGGAAGATCTCGTTAGAGCTTTCTTTACCTGGTAATGAAACTGCAAATTGATTCAATCATATAGTCAATATTTGACTCACTAAGCCCAGGATAAACGCCCAGCACAATTGAATCTTCCATCACTTTATCAGTGTTAGATAATTCGCCTACTACTCTCATTTCTTTATTCTGGTAAGCAGGTTGGCGAATCAAGTTGCCACCAAACACGTGCCTGGTAGCGATTTTTTTACTTTCAAGATAATTGGCAAGATCTATGCGCTTTATTTTTGCACCATTGCGAACTGTCAACACAAAGGCGAACCAGGATGGATCACTATTTTTAGTGGCTTCGGGCAAAATAAAATAGTCTTGCAAATGAGATAAGCCCTCACGCAACAATTTCCAGTTGCGTTTGCGAGCTTCAATAAACGATGGAAGCTTATCTAGCTGAGCCAATCCTACTGCTGCTTGCATATCTGTAAGTTTTAAGTTGTAACCAATATGCGAGTAAATATACTTATGGTCATAACCCAGAGGCAGGCTTCCCAAATGCCATTCGAATCGCTTACCACATGTGTTGGATTTTCCTGGAGGACAATAACAGTCTCTGCCCCAGTCTCTAAAAGATTCGACTACTACTTTCAATATTGGCGAATCAGCGCTTACACAGCCACCCTCGCCCATTGTTATGTGATGGGCTGGATAATAACTAAAAGTACTCAAGTCACCAAAAGTACCGGTAAGTTTTCCATCATAAGTGCTTCCAAGAGCATCGCAATTATCTTCAAGCAAAAACAAACCATGAGTATCACACAGTTTTTTTACTACACTCAAATCAAACGGATTGCCCAGTGTATGGGCTAAAAATATTGCCTTAGTGCGAGAAGAAATAGAAGCTTCCAGCTGATCGATATTTGCGTTATAGGTTGATAGGTCGACATCAACAAAAACTGGTACCAGATTGTTTTGGTAAATAGGATTCACTGTAGTGGGAAATCCACAAGCTACAGTGACAACTTCGTCGCCTGGCATAAGCTGGCGCTCTTTCAACTTTGGGGATGTAAGCGCACTGACAGCAAGCAAATTGGCAGACGATCCCGAATTAGTCAGCAAAGCGTAGCGACGATTTAAGTATCCTGCAAATTTTCGCTCGAACTCTTGAGCGTATTTTCCGGTAGTAAGCCAGAAATCAAGTGATGAATCGACCAGATTTACTAATTCCTGCTCGTCAAAGACGCGTCCAGCATATTCAAGCGGCGTAGTACCAGGCTTGAACTCTTTTCCTGGCCATTCTTCCTTATAGAACTCTTTGACCAGAGCTAAAATATCTTGTCTAAGTTTTTCTGAACTCATCACTATAATTATAACGATGATTAAACCAAGAGCGAGATTAGGATGAAGGTAGCAATTTTAGCGGGTGGTCTGGGCACCAGATTGCAAGAGGAGACTCAGATCAAACCAAAGCCAATGGTCGAAATCGGTGGACGACCAATCCTATGGCATATCATGAAGATATACAGCCATTTCGGATTCAAAGAGTTCGTTATAGCTCTTGGGTACAGAGGTGGCATAATCAAGGATTATTTTCTCAATTACAGAACCAGAGACAGCAATCTTGTTATCGACCTCAAATCTGGAGATACACAAGTTTCAAGCCCTCACGACGTTGAAGATTGGAAAGTGCATCTAATTGACACCGGTATTGATACCATGACCGGAGGACGAATAAAGCGCATTGCAGAATACTTGGGTGACGAATCTTTCATGGTGACATATGGCGATGGCATTGCCGATATCAATTTGAAAGCTGTGCTTGATCTACATCAAAAAGAAAAAAGAATTGCAACAGTTTCTGCTGTTAGACCACCTGCTCGATTTGGACAAATTAGATTGGACAAAACAAAAGTGGTCGGCTTTGCGGAAAAACCACAAGCCGACAGCGGTTGGATTAATGGAGGTTTTTTTGTTTTAGATTCTAAAATAAAAAACTACATTAGCGACGACGAGACTGTATTTGAGCGAGAACCTCTTGAATCGCTAGCCCAAGAAGGAATGTTATCATCATTTCAGCACGATGGTTTCTGGCAATGCATGGATACTGTGCGCGACGTTGAACTTTTGCAAAGCCTCTGGGCATCGGGTAATGCACCATGGAGATTATGGAAATGACCACACCAACAAATACAATCCATGACGTGATTATCACACCGCTAAAACAGATTTGTGATGAGCGCGGCAAAGTAATGCACATGCTCAAAGCTAATGATCCACACTTTAAAAAGTTTGGCGAAATTTACTTTTCCTGCGTAAATCCAGGGGCTATCAAAGCCTGGCATATCCACGAAAAAATGACACTCAACTATGCCTGTGTAAGCGGCATGATCAAATTAGTCTTATATGACGATCGCAAAGATTCAATCACAAACGGTGTAGTACAAGAAATTTTTATTGGCGAGTCAAACTATCAATTAGTCACAATTCCACCAAATATTTGGAACGGCTTCAAAGGAATTAGTATCGCGCCTTCTGTCGTCGCCAACTGCTCGACGATAGCTCATGATCCATATGAAATTCGACGACTTGATCCAATTAAAAACGATATTCCATACGATTGGTCTATAAAACATGGCTAGATGCTTAATCGTTGGGGCTTCTGGACAGATAGGCGGAGCGTTGCTTGAAGAAGCGCTCAAAGCAAATCACGACGTCCTGGGGACGAGCTACAGACAAAACTTGAGCGAAGCGCATTTCGTTACTACCGACATTTTAAGCGACCAATCCGTTAGCAATACTTTCGACCAGTTCAAACCAGATGCGGTATTCGCCTGTGCAGCCTTAGCAAATGTCGATTACTGTCAGCTTCACCCAGAAGAAAGTCGTGCCACCAATCTCGATGGCATAAAGCGAATTGCAAATTTTTGCAATCAATATAATTCGAGATTGATATTTCTTTCTACCGACTATGTTTTCAATGGCAAAGAAGGTCCTTACAAAGAAGACGCCATTGCGGATCCAGTCAATTATTATGGTGAGCATAAATTGCTTGCCGAACAGTATGTAAAAGCTAATTCAAAAAACTTCTTGATTGTGCGTACCACAATTACATTTGGAAATGAGAGAGTTGGAAAAAATTTCTATTTGGTCTTAAAATCGAAATTAAGTCAAGGTGAGCAAATGAAAGTTCCAACAGATCAATTCGGGTCGCCTTCGTATAACAGATCGATTGCAAAAGCGCTTGTTGAACTAGCAGAACATGACCTTCAAGGAGTTCTGAATATTTCGTCAGAGACTTTCATAAGTCGCTATGAATTTGCTCTTTTAATTGCTCGCATTTTCGAACTAAATGAAGAGCTAATAATCCCTGTGACCACGCCCGAATTGAATCAAGCTGCTGTGCGCCCAATGAAGGCAGGATTGATCATAGACAAAGCCAAATCTATTCTCAAAACAAAACTCTTGAGCGCTGAAGAAGCCTTAATCGATCTAAAAAATCGAAAAGACTAAAATCATTTACTTTTTTGCGATTGTACCCAGAGCCAAACATACCAGTTGGGCTGCGAATCTATTTTCACTGCACCATATGTGTAACCATCATCAGGCGCTATGTCACTTGTTGAGTCATAAGTTTGAAAGTCAGGATTTTTCCAGTAACTAACTCCTTTGCGTTTGAAAAAATCAGCATCGTCTGCTTCTTTTCCTGGCTCGAGACTTTCGTTAAACATCCTGAAACCAACACCAATTTCTTTGTCTTCGCCAAGATATTGAATTTCATCGACTTTGCACGCTTTCATCAATGTTCGATATTTATCGTATCGCTCCTTCTCTATCGTAAATAAATGTTCTTTACCAGAATCATCACCAAGTTTCAGTTTTTTCACATAAGGATAAATTGCCATCCTGTTCTCTTTATCGTAGGCAAGAAGACTGTTTAAGCTGGACAAATTGTCCTCTAAAAACATTGCATTCATCGTTTCGAAATCTTTTTTATGCTGTTTGAAAAAGTCGATCAACTCTTTGTCGTCTGGGCAAGTTAGATACTTTATGGACGGATCATCCATTTCAACTGCATCTTTGCTAAATTTTTTGGAAGCAGAAATCCATTCTTCAAAAGATACGTCTTTACTAACACAAGACGCAACGTACACTGTAAGCCCGATTACACCAAGCATTACAAAAATAGCCAGCCCAATCACAGTATAGATAATGTATCTGTTAACTTTGTCAGTCATCTTCTGTTAAATCAAAAATGTTTTTTGTCTTCTGGCTTGAAACTGTATCTCCAAATATACCAATGTGGGGCTATTTTCACTAACGCATTTACCAAGCCGTCTTTATCAGGAAGGGCAAGATCAGTATTCTCCACCACCGGAAATTCATCGGTATCGAATCGTGCTACATATTTTTGAGTAAATGGCTGATTTAAACCACGAATTCCGCTAGCATAAACAAGAAATGCAACCCCCGGCACGCCACCACGTTTTTCAAACATGCGTGACACAGTCCTAACTTTGCAATCACTGAGCAACTCGTGATATTCAAGAAATCTGGCATGATTTATCTTGCCTTTCAATTTGCCACCAAGAGTTCCTGGCATAAATTGAGGCGAAACATGCCCATCTTCATAAACGAGCTGACTTTCATCCAGTCGCTCGATACCATCCGCTCTAGCCATTTTGCAAAGCTTTTCATACGATTCTTGGTTCTTTAAAAATCTATCTTTTAAAACTTTGTCGCTTGGAATTTCAAAATAAAATCGGTTGCCGACCTTGTCTGAAACTTTGTCTATCAATTCCGGAACGTATTTAACCGGTGTATTTTCAACTAAATAAACGGCAAAAACGGCGAACACTCCAAACAAAACAAGCAAAACAATAATAATTACTCTGGGCGAATTTCGAGAGTTATTTGTATTTGCCACTGCTACTTTTGCTTATCCAACCCCGGCAAGTTTTCTTTTAGACCAAACAACCTGTCATTTTTAGATTCGATATGACATTTCATACAGGATTCTACTTTACCTGCCGATGTCACTGTTTTGCCATCAGGCGTCACGGTACCATAAATCCAGCCATTGTCTGTATTTTTCAAAGCAGGATTCAACTTAGTCATGATAAATAGCGCAGACTGTTTGTCGGGCTTAGGCGGGTTGGATTTATCTGGAAGCCAAGATTCTTTAACGATGGCTTGTCCGACTTGCGGAGTTTTATTTGCAACATACTCGTCTCGATTTGAGGCAAATAGAAAATATAATTTGCGTCCGTGAGTACCCGTATCTTTACTCTGACTTTCTCTAGCTACAGGCGCTGGAGGCGGTGCGCAAAGCCAGGGAGCCCACTTAGCCATGTCGTCCACTTTGCCATAAGACTTATATTTAGCAGCGATGTCTAGTAGCGCTTTATGAAATTGCGGGTCGTTTGCCACTTTCTCTTCGTCTTTCAAGGCATCGCCAAATGCGTGCGGAGCCAAGCAAAAGACAATTAAAAGAGCGGCTAGCAGTTTTAACGAGGCAATCTTCATAATTTGACATTATAATGAAAAACAGGCGCAATTATTGGAGATTGATATGAACGAATTCAATATCATGCCCAGACGCAAAATTCATAAAATCGAAGATTCTTGCTGTGGCGACAAACTATTATTCAACATGGCTGAAAAATACGTTCAACTGTTGACTGGCGCAAAGCCTAAGGTCAGCAAACGTAGACTGACTAAACCGCTAGCAGATCACAAGCCCAATCAAGACAAAGGTTGTTTTTAACCAGAACGATTTATTCAGGGTCAGGGCTGTTTCTTTTGCTTTTGCAGTTTCTTTTTGTCCAACTCTGCAACTAGCTTCTCCGTTCTATCTTCCGATTCTTTTTCGTTGGCTAGTTTTTTCTCTCTCTGCTTTTGCACAGCCATTTGCTGCATACGATAACGCTCGTAATTTTCTTTGTTTCGACGGCGCTCTAATTCTTCTTTTTTGCGACGTTCCTCGCGTTCTTTTTCCTGGCGCGCACGGCTTTCGGCTTCCATTTTGCGGCGTCTTTTTTCTAACTCAGACATGCATGTCCCCCAAATTAAAACCAGGCTCTAATGGCTACTATATCAAATTATCTCGTCGGGACTAAATTTTCTTGCCACTCCAGTTTTCACAGCCGCCTCAGCTACAGCTTTAGCCACATTTTCAGC
>CAZFKB010000027.1:0-1222 GCA_964519785.1 uncultured Candidatus Obscuribacterales bacterium
AAAATCTGGACTAATACTTCCAATTACGAGTGCAGCAAAATTCAGGCGCTCTGGACAAAAACGACGAAAAGGCAATACTGCAGCCGGATGAGCCAAAGTAAACGGCATGCTAGATCTCTACCTTAAAAACTTGAACAGTCGAGAACCGTAGCAAGTTTATTTTATTTATCGTCGATTGCCTTAAAGCCGAGCTTTTTGGCTGTTTCCATGTCTTTGTCTGACTTGGCTTGCAATGCTTCGGAACGGTTGAAATAAGCAGCGCCTAGAGTTTTGTTCAACGCAATTGCTTTGTCGAAGTCAGCCATGGACTCATCCAATTCACCAAGGTGACGAAGAGCATGACCACGATTAAGATAAGCTTTGGCCGATCCTGGGTTCAACTCAATTGCTTTGTTAGCATCTTGAATAGCTGCTTTGTAATCCTTCAAGCCGATGTAAGTATGCGAACGATTGACATAAGCAGGCGCAAACTCGGGATTCGTTTTGATAGCCAAATTGCAATCCGCAAGAGCGGCTTGATGATTTCCGAGCTTATTGTGAGCATGTGCACGGTTTGTGTATGCAAGTACTAACCTAGAGTTGAGCTTGATTGCTTTGTCGCAGTCAGCAATTGCGGCCTTGTAATTGCGCAAAGTGTTATTAGCCCATGAACGATTAGCGTAAGCTACTGCCAGATTAGGATCGAGCTCGATAGCTTTATTGAGATCTTTCATTGCTTCGCCGGTCTTGCCAAGAAGCATGTGGGTGTTGCCGCGATTGGCGTATGCCAGAGCGTAGTTGGGGTCGAGCTTAATTGCTTCGTTAAACTTTTCAAGAGCTTGGTGAGGATGCTCATACATTCCAAGCTTAGTGCCTTCTTTGTTAGCATCATATGCACCAGCACTAACTTTGGAAGTAGTCTTCTTTACTTCCACTTTCTCTTTAGTGACTTTTGTAGTCGCTTTCGCTGTTTTCTCCTTTTTGGCTTCGGCGGCGTTGACCGACAAAAGCAAAGAAGCGCAGGACAGACTCAAAACAAACAAACCCGACTTAGAAAGCATTCTTGATATCCTCATTCAACTTTGGATGCATGGCACATTATGCCAGATTATTATCCAGAAAAGGACAGACAGTCCGAGAATTCTTTTGCTATTTCCAGACTCTTTACTTCTTGCTGTTTGGCAATCCACTGCTTGATTATTGCTTCTTTGCTCTTTGCGATGAGCGAAGCTTTCAGACCATC
>CAZFKB010000027.1:1322-31041 GCA_964519785.1 uncultured Candidatus Obscuribacterales bacterium
CCTTCGCCTTTGAATCTTTCTTTTTCCTGGTTATAAAAATCGAATACGTCTTTGTCTTTTATTTTGATATCAGACAATATCTTGTCCTGCATTGCCTCTGCAAGACCTTCTTTGATAATCTGCTCTTGTAGCTGAGTCGGAGTTATGTCTGTTACTTTCAAAATTTCCTGATATTCAGCTGTTCCTTTGTAATCGACATAATTGCTATAAGCAGCTTTGGCAAGACCAGCCTTATATGCGCCGTCTATAAGAAGACATTTTGTTATCAATTGATTCAGACACGATTGCTCTACAGTCGATGTGATTACTTTTAGTGCAAGACCCATTTGCAAAACTTGCTTGTCGAATTCGGCAGTAGAGATTCCCTGTTCCTTCAAGGTTTTCTCAAGATTTTCACCACCACGCTGATGAGCCATCGAAATCAATTTAGACTGTTCGTCTGGAGTCAGACTTATATTGAGCCTTTTGGCTTGCTCGACCATTCGCTCTTCCATCCCAGGAGTTTGGTTAAGCAAGAGCTTCATTTGAGCTTGCATGGCTTTGAACGAATTTTTGAAGTCGCCTACATTGACGCTTTCATTGCCGACTTTAAAAATTACGACTTGCTCGCCCAAATTTTCTTTGCGTATTTTTTCTATCAAGCTAGATTTAAATTCGAGATTTGAAATCTTGCCAGAAAAGAAATCAACAGCCATTTTCTGATTGCCACCACTGGCATTGAGTTTGGTATCAGAGCTGTCTATATTTTTTGATGAACAACCAGCGAAAAGAGTGAGTACACAAAGTGCTAAAGTTGCCGATTTAGTAATTATTTGTTTTTTCAAGATTTTGAAGCACCAGATGCAAGCATTGACGATATTAATTCAATCAGCAAGTGTAACTGCTCGACAGGTGTTAGTCCATCCACCTTTACAATTACGGATGGCTGAGCACCCTGTCCGCCAGCTTGCCCAGGTTTATAAGTAGTCAGGCGACTTAAATGTTTGGGCAATTTGCTCTGAATCGGAAGCCATTGTTGAAGTCTGTAGCTAACAGATAATCTAATTCCCTGGAAATCAGGCTTGATAGCAGAAATATCAGCGTCACTTGCAAGCAGTCGCAGTTTGACTACATCCATAAGTTGCTGAGCTTCATCTGGAATTTTACCGAAACGGTCTCGCCATTCAGAGTTTATAAGTTCTAACTCGCGCATAGTTACGACATCTGCTAATCGTTTGTATTCAATTAGGCGTTGGCGATTGTCCTGAACGTAGGTTTCAGGCAAATACGCAGTCACGTTCAAATCGATTTGACTATCTAGTTGCGAAGCCCGAGGCGAGCCCTTGAGCTCAGAAACAGACTCGTCAAGCAATTTGCAATAAAGGTCATAACCAACCGATACCATGTGCCCGTGCTGTTCGGCACCTAGTATGTTTCCTACGCCACGAATTTCCATATCGCGCATGGCAATTTGATAACCAGAACCAAGCGAAGTAAATTCACGCACCGCTTTAAGTCTGCTTTGTGCTTGTTCGCTCAAAATTTTCTGCGGTTTATAAAGACAATAACAGTATGCTTGCACATCGCTTCTACCAACCCGACCGCGCAATTGATAGAGCTGAGCAAGACCAAATTTATCTGCGTCGTCAATAATAATTGTGTTGCTATTTGGAATATCGAGACCCGACTCAATAATGGTTGTACACACCAGAATGTCGAACTCATGCGCGTTGAACGCAAGCATCACGTTTTCCAAAACGTGCTCAGGCATTTGTCCGTGACCTATATTTATGCGTGCTTCTGGAACGAGATCTTTTAGTTCCATTGCTACTTGTTCGATAGACTCTACTCTGTTGTGTACGAAATAGACCTGACCGCCGCGCTCTAGCTCATGCAAAATTGCGGTACGAACTAGAGGCAATTTGTATTCGCCAACAAATGTTTTAACCGGGTTCCTGTTGCTTGGAGGTGTACTTATGTTCGATAAGTCGCGCACTCCAGACAGTGCCATATGCAGCGTTCGAGGAATTGGTGTAGCCGACATAGTGAGCACGTCTACAGCGACTCTCAACTGTTTCAATTTTTCTTTGTGAGCAACACCAAATCTATGTTCTTCATCGATTACGACAAGCCCGAGGTCTTTAAATGACATGTCTTTCTGCAACATTCGATGTGTGCCAACAACAACATCGCACTCGCCAGTACCAAGACGTCGTACTACTTCGCGCTGTTCTTTTGGTGTTCTAAATCTGTTTAGCAATCCTACTCTAATTGGATAAGCTGCAAATCTGTCACTTATATTATTGAAGTGTTGCTGAGCAAGAATAGTGGTTGGAACGAGAACGGCTGCTTGTTTGCCAGACATGACCATTTTGAAAATGCCACGAATTGCCACTTCAGTTTTTCCAAAACCAACGTCTCCAAGAATAAGTCTGTCCATCGGCTTATCCGATTCAAGGTCTTTTTTGACGTCCATAATGGCTTGCCACTGGTCTGGCGTTTCTTCAAAAGGAAATCCTTCTTCCATTTCGTACTGCCAGGGAGTGTCTGGAAGACTCTGAAAACCAACTTGCTTAGCGCGAAGAGCATACAAATTGACCAGGTCTTCTGCAATACGTCGAACAGACTTTTTGACCTTCTTCTTGGTCGATTCCCATTCTGAACCGCCAAGTTTAGAAAGTCTAGGAGCATGATCGCCAGCACCTCTATAGCGCGAAAGCATATGAATTTGGTCGACCGGAACATAGAGCTTATCGTCGCCCGAATATTGAATAGTCAGATATTCTCTTTGCTGGGTATCGACAGTCAATCGCTGAATGCCAGTAAATTGTCCGATACCTTGCTTGATGTGCACCACATAATCGCCTACGGTCAAATCGGCAACAGATGTGAATTTCTCTACGTTTTTTTCGACAGCATTTTTTCGGTAAACAGTTGGCTTGCGCTTCAAACCAAACATTTCACCATCTGTGATACTAACTATATTCTCTTCTTCAAGCGAAAAACCATGAATAAAGCCATTTCTTGTAACGAAAACCTTGCCGTGGTTATCCTTGTCTTGAACATCAGTCTGGACAGGTGTTGCGTCTTCTGTATTAGGCAAATAAGTGGCAAGACAATCCCATTCGCGCAAAAGTCCCATTAGACGCTGAGGCTGGTCGGTAGAAATAATAACTGCTTTTCCGGCTGCCCGAGCTTCTTTTACTCGGGTCATGACTTTACTCATATCGTTGCCGAATTTTTGAATTGGCACTGAGTTGAAGTCAATTACCATTTTTTGAGCCGCATCAGAACCTGCAAGCTCGGGATCAAAAATCGGCAGACTGGAAAGATATGCTTTTTGAAAAGGCTTCAACTGCTCAACTACTTCTTTGTGTTCTAAATGTAGTTTGCGAGGAAGCGGTAAAAGTCGACCAGTTTCAAGACCTTCTTGAATATTTTTTTCCATCTTTTCTTCGTACGAAGTAAGACTTTGGGTTATCGAATCAAATTCGTCTATGGCAAGAATGGAATCAGATGGCAAATAGTCAATTAGAGTAGCAAACTTATCTAATATGTAAGGAGCGTAATACTCAATTGATTCGGGATAAGCACCAGATTCGATGGCTTCCAAATCGCCTTCCATAATAGAGCGCAAAGTATCGCCAGCATTTGATTCGAGCTTAGCAATGGCATTTTTTGCTGCTTCACGCAAACGCTCGGCAAGTTTTGCACGTGAGTCTTCCTGCTCATCAAGCACTATCCACCAGCGCGGCGGAATTTCAAGCACTTTGTTTTCTTCGAACGAACGCTGATTGTCTATATTAAAAAGTCTGATTGATTCAACTTCATCACCAAATAACTCGACACGAACAGGCGGTCCGGAACTGGGATAAATATCAACGATATCGCCCCTGATACTGAATTCACCACGCAACGTGACAAGAGTTTCTCGGCTATAGCCAAGCTTCACCAGGTCGGTCGCCAATTTATCGGTGTTAATATTCTCGCCGACTTTGAGCCTTATAGTATTTCGTGACAAAGTATCTGCATCGAGCACTCTTTGCATAAGCGCACGTGCTGTGACAATGATTACATAAGGCTCGCTTTGACCACTGTTTTTGATTTCGGTCAAAGTGCGCAAAACTTCCATTTGCGCAGCCACATTATCTGGTCCGCTCAAAACTTGCTCGTAAGGCGAAACTTCAGATGCCGGATACCAGAGCACTTTGTAGCGCGAAAGATTGCTAAATTCTTGATGGTAATGGGCTGCGCTGTGATTATCTTGACAGACCATCACTAAAGGTTTTTTGATTTGATGCTGCAAAACAGACAGAATCAAAGTTTTTGCCGAATCTGTCAGCCCTGAAATATTTAGTTCGTTTTCTTTTGCCTCTTTAGATCTATTAACGCGAGTTATTAGACGGGCAAACTTCGAACTGTTGAGGAAAAGCTCATAAAGAGATGCCGCTAGAGGGTTATTGCGCATGTAATTGGTTTTATGAATTAGCATGAAAGCTCGAAGAGCGAATCTTGTATATTAGCATAAGCAAAGATGCAGATCACAGACGACGCCATACCAAGCAAGAATACGCAAAGAACGCCTCGCAAAAGGAGTTTGACGAACGCGCTATTGACCTGTGCTTTGTTAAGCACTTTTTCCAGCGCCACTGCACCACTCAAGGCGCAAACCGAGCAAGAAAACAACAATCTAAACAATTCCAAGTATCCACCGCAAATTTACGAATATTTGCAAGAAGGTAGCGACCTCTTAAAGAAAGGCAACTTTCCCCAGGCTAAGGCTTCCTTTGAAAAGGCGCTCCAAATCAATGGTCGTTGCTTTGAAGCACACAATAATCTAGGGCTCGTTTATTATCGTTCCGGCGATTTGACTCAAGCCGCAAACGCCTATGAAAAAGCGATTGAAATAAATCCAACATTTCTGCCAAGCCTCTGCAATCTGGCTGTAGTTCGTTACAAGCTCAAACAGTACGCAGAAGCGGAATCATTGTACAAAATGGCTTTGCGCCTGACCAAGGGCAAAGACGCCAAACTAAACTATAGTCTTGGAAATGTTCTGCGCGATCAAAAGCGCTACGACGAGGCCCTTGAACAGTTCAAAAAAGCTGTAGAGGCAGATCCGAGTTTTGCTTTTGCGCACAACGGTCTTGCAAGTACATATTATTGTCTCGACAATCTGGAGCAAGCCGAAAAAGAGGGTCGACTGGCAATCAAATACAAGCCAGATTATGCTCTTGCTTATTATCATCTTGGTTTAGTTCTCGAGCGCAAAAACGATCTCAAAAACGCGCTTGACGCCTTTAATCAATCGTTGAAGTTTGAAACCGAGCCTGCCTACATAAATGATACCAGACAAAAAATTCTGGTGATGCGAAAGTCGCTTGGAATGCCAGATGAGATCGCCAAAGTCGATAATTCTGAAGCTGGCACGCTCAAAACCATTTCGAATTATGTGAAAAATGGCAAATATGCCGAAGCTGAATGGGACTGCCGTAAAGTCGTCAAAAGTTCGATTTCAGCAAATCCGCAATTCTGGAATCTGTTTGGCTTGGCCCTAACTCAGCAAGGCAATTCGACAAAAGCACAAGAGGCTGTTGAATATTTCAAAAAAGCTATAATGCTAGAAGAAGCAGGCAGTGCGCCTCTTTTGCATTACAATCTCGCCCAGGCTTTGCGTTTATCTGGAGATAACAATAGTGCTCGTTTCGAATGCGAAAAGGCAATTGAAAGTGCCAAGAAGCTTCAAGAAACCTGCCCCCTGGCATTCAATTTATATGCGATATTGCTTAAGCAGGAAGGGAAGCTGAATGAAGCCGACCAAGCTTTCAAAATGGCGATTGTTCAGTCGTCGGGCAAATACCCCGTTTTGCATTACAATCGTGCCCTTTTACTTGAAAAGATGAACAAGAAAAGCGAAGCTGAACGTGAATTCAAAACTTATTTGAAGTTGAATCCAAAAGGCATAAACGTGGCTAACGCCCAACTGCACTTGAAGAAGTAGATTAAATTAAGAGCAGCTAATTCCATATAGCGCCACTTGTCAATATAATACTTTTCATGACTAGTGTATGTGAAATTGTGGAAAAGAACAGCCCGCAAGCTGTTAGAACCCGCGAATCCGATCCCAATAAGACTCGAGTTGCCGTTCTTATGTCCGGTGGCGTTGACTCGTCGACCTGTGCGGCTTTGCTTTTAGAACAAGGTTATGAAGTCATAGGCGTTACAGGCTGGCTCATTAAGTCCGGCAGTCGTTGTTGCGATACAGGAATGATTGATGCAGCACGCGTATGCGAAGACCTCAATATCGAGCACCACGCTGTTGATTTGCGTGAACTCTTTAAGTCTCAAATTATCGATCAGTTTCACCAGTCGTATGAACGAGCGAAAACCCCCTTGCCTTGCAGCTTGTGCAACACCTTGATTAAGTGGGGCGCTCTGCTCAACTATGCCAAAAAGCATTTAAATGCAAAATATATTGCTACTGGACATTACGCACGCGTGGTTGAAATCGATGGTGTCAAACATTTGGCGCGCGCCAAGGATAGTACCAAAGATCAGTCATATGTACTTTGGGGAATAACACGCGAACAACTCGATTCGACTCTTTTGCCTCTGGGCGACCTGCTCAAAAGTGAAATACGCGGCATGGCGCAAGAACGCAACCTGGTAGTGGCTAACAGACCAGACAGTCAGGATTTGTGTTTCATTCCGCAAGGAAGCACTGTTCAAGATTATCTAGCCAATCATCTAGATGAAAAACCAGGCGCAATAATGCATGTGGTTACTGGCGAATTACTTGGCGAACATAAAGGCACACACAATTTCACCATTGGTCAACGACGCGGTATCAAAATTGCTTACAGCGAACCTCTCTATGTAGTATCGCTCGATCCCGATACGCGCACTGTTTATGTTGGACCAAAAGAATCTTTGCTTACAAATGAACTTACCGCTTCGTTTGTGAATTGGCTAGTGCCAAATGTTCCAAGTGAACCCTTTGAAGCGCTTTGCAAAGTTCGCTACAACAGTCGCACCAAGAAAGCGATGGTTTATCCGCTCGCGCGCGAAAGCGAAAACGATTTATATAAAGTACGTGTTGTATTCGACGAACCAGAACCTGCAATTACTCCTGGTCAAGTTCTTGGCATATACGATCTAAGCGATACGTATATACTTGGTGGCGGCTGGATCGACTAGAATCTGCCCACTAACAAGTTCTTGATCTTTTTGACATCAGGCTTACAATAGAACTTGGTGGCTGTGCGGTTTCTATTTGGAGTCATTTAAGAATTGAACAAATTCGTATCTGTTTTTTGCTTACTACTTTTCGCCCAATTTCTCAATCTCGACAATAGCGCAGCTGACGCTCGCTCGCGCAAGTCGTCAACAAAGAAAAGTTCCAGTCATTCAAGTCATGCTGGTCGCGCAAAACACTCTGCACACAGCCGAAGCAAAAAACATGCAGGAAGCCATGTTGCGAAGCACCACGGGCGGCACCACAAACATCATGTAGCTCATAGACCGCGCTATGCATATCCGGTCGAAATGTTCATGATGCATGCGCCTGCATTTGATACCACCCCTCTCCCAGAAGATCAATCGGCTCAAATATCTCACGACTTCAAATACGGTCTTGCTGCAAAGCACAACCCAAGAGCACTTGTACGTGCAGGCGTGGTTAAATTCCATCCGCTTAGAGGTGGCATTTTCTGGCGCCGCGAGCCAGTCAAACATATCATTATTCATTCTACCGAAACTGGAATTCCAGTCAGTGCTATTCGTGTAATTGAAGGATGGAGCGGTCGAGGCAGACGTCATCCCGGTGCGCAGTATGTAGTCGAACGCGACGGCACAATCTATCAAGCAGTAGATCCCGACCTTGCCACTGTACACATCAATATTTTGAAAACACTTCCTGGTATCAATAACGACAATAGTATCGGTATTGAAATGAATCACTGCGGCAGACAAAACTATCCACCAGAAATGGTGCAAGCGGTGATTAGGCTGGTCAATTATTTGCAAGAACGCTATTGCGTCAGTCAGGAAAATATAATTACTCACAGATACGCACAGCAAGGCGATCACACCGATCCAGTCTTATTTGATTGGGGTGGATTTCTTTTAGCTAAAGACAAGTTTCGTCAAAATGCAATCGCTTCGCGTTTAGACAATATAAAGGATATAGCAAAAAGCTGGCAGGACTTCGATGGTGCTCAAATAGCAGCCGAAGAAACCCAGGAAATCAACCCCATAACTGCAACGCCTGCTTTCGAAGCACCAGTCATCAAAGAGTTACCGCAAGATTTGAGCCGAATCAGATTACAGCCAAACCCTTTGAATTCACCGGTGACTTCCCCAGTTCAAAAACAAAACGTCTCGTCTCCCGACATGCCAGAGAATCTGCTCGACGACTAAACTTCTAATTAAGATTTACGCGACTTTGCATCAGATTTGGATTCTGCGATTTTATCGCGAATGACTTTTTGCAATCCTTTTGGTCCACCGATACCCTGTAATATCAGGGCAAATCCAAAAGCAAAAGGCAGTAACATCATTATTACGCCAAGCATCGACATCTGGTCAAATTGTAAGCGCAAAGTTGCAAGCACAGTAAAGACCATAGTAATTATGCTAACTGCAGTGATTATCCAGCCCCAGATGGATTTTGCGTTATAAAAAATCCAGCCAATACCAAATATAAGAGGAATAAGCATAAGCCCAATACCGTGCGTGGCGCTCATACCCCAAAACCAGTAACCGGTAGTAAGTTTTACATGCTGAAAAAGTAGAAATAGCCCCAGCATCACAAGTGCCATGCCACCAAAATATTTGAAATCGTCTTTGGTGGGAGCATCTGGATTAGCCGAGCTGCCCGAAGCGGAACGCTCATTGGCAGTTAGCTCAGTACTCTTTTGAGGGGCAGCGACTTCGGTGTTTTCTTTTAGCACCGCAGATTCAAGCTTTATGAGTTTTTTTTGTATTTCTTCGTCTTTCATTCTGCAATTAATAACACATCTGCTAGGACACTAAAAGATCTAATTTAAGGATACCATCGCGCTTATTCTGATAATAAAGTTGGTATATCAATGTCAGAACATTAGAAATCCGCCCACAAAGCGGGTTTTGCCTTATAATTAAACCAGCCAGTCCAATACATCTACTCTCCTCGTACAGTCTGAGCCAGCCTTACTAGAAAAGCGGTCTTATGAAGATTAAACACCTTGCCCAAACCGGCACTTCCAGCCGGTCTATTAACATTAAAGCGGCAACGCTATCTTTGTTATTTGGTCTTTTCCTGGTCGTTGTGCGTCCGGCACAAGCTATCGAGCCGCAAACCAATTCATTTAATCATGCGCAAGGTCTTGCTGAAGGTCCCGGTATCTGGGTCAATATGTGGAGTCATCCCAAAGACAATTTGGAGCAATATTGTCTCAAGCTGCATAATCATGGCGTATCCAATATTTTTCTGCAGACTTCCAGAAGCAACACACCGGCTTTAGTAGATGCCGAAAACATAGGAAAAATCATAGAGGCTTGCCATAAATATAAAATTCATGTACTTGCCTGGTCTTTTGCGACACTTACAAACCCTCAAGCTGACGCTCAAAAATTGATAGACGCCTGCAAATTCAGAACACCGTCAGGAGAAGGTTTTGATGGATTAGCAGCCAATCTTGAACAAGATCTTTCCTATGGCAAAGTGGAAGCTTACAGCAAACAACTACGTCAGACACTGGGTGACAAATATCCCATGGTTGCAGTGGTGTACAGTCCACTCAATAAGGCACCACAGGTGGCGCGCACCCCCTGGAAATTGCTCGACAAATATTACGATGTAATTGCCCCCATGGCTTATTGGAACAGCAAATACCAGAAATTGCACGCACACAACTACACGTTAGATACGGTAAGAAAAGTACGCGAATTATGCGGACGCCCTGACGTAGATGTGCACGTAATTGGCGACGGCATGAAGACTCATCAAGCAGACATTCTAGATTTCATGAAAGCCTGCAAAGACACATCGGCAACCAGCGCCAGTCTTTATCCTTTCCATCAAATGACCGAAGAGCAGTTTTTGTGCATGAGCAAATACAGTGATTATTTTCCAGCCAATAACAAACACCGGTTGAATAGTCTAAAATATCTCATTTCACAAGGTCATGTTCAGTCCCAGAGCGAAGACGGCAAGAGTCTGGACCCTGCAAAACCAGTCACTAAGGGTCAATTCTATAAATGGATTACACATGAAGGCTTAAATCAAAAACACGCAAGTGCAATCACTTGCCACAATGTGCTCCGCTCACTAAATTTAATCGACCAGGCTGAGAATTTAAACGAACCTATTAGCAAACGCGAGGCTCATACTGTTACGACTAAAGTTATCGCCTTAAAGAGTCAGAGCCAAAAGAAAAATCTGGCTAATTGGTTCGTCGCCCCAGCTCAAGCCAGTACTTTTCCAAATGTGAATCATCAAGGGGGCGAGGCTGCCAATTACTTCGACATTGGCGAATTAATTTTGCATGCCAGCCACTAAGAATTAATTTGTTGGCCATTTTCTCTTTGTTGCTGCTACGATCAAGTTATCGTTTGACGACATGAATCCGGAAGGCGTTTATGATCCGGGACTTTTCCATGTCAAGAAACAGGAGAAATGACCATATGCAAGTTACGGTAACCGGACGCAATATAGAAGTCACATCAGCCTTGAAGGACTACTTAAGCGACAAACTGCAAAGAGCACAAAAACATTTCGACCACGACCTTGATTGCAAAGCGCTTTTGAGCGTTTCTAAAAATCCTTCGATTGCAAGAAGCCAAACTGCAGAAATAACCATTAATTTGCACGGCCAGATTATTCGCGGCGAAGAGTCGACCGAAAATATGTATGCTTCAATCGACCTTGTGGCTGACAAAGTGGAACGCCAGCTCCGCAAATATAAAACGCGCTACCTCGACAAAGGTCACAAATCCAAAGAGCGGAAATCCAAAGACAAAAAGGGACAAGCTGGACAATCTGACGAAGACGTTATCGAATACGACGAAGACGAAGTCGATTTCGCTGCCAAAGAATTAGCTATGAAAGCTGAAGCTAAAAGCAAAAATGGCAACGGCACTTCTAAAGCGGAAAAAACAGAAACTACTTCAGATCCAAGCGTCGTTCGGGCTAAGAAATTTGCCTTGAAACCTATGTCTGTCGAAGAGGCATGCCAAGCTATGGACCTCCTGGGACACGACTTCTATTTGTTCTTAAACAAAGAAACAAACAAGGTCTGTTCTGTTTATCACCGAAGAGATACCAATTACGGGCTTATCGAACCTGAATACTAGATTCGAAACATTCTCGACCTCCTGACGTCTCTCTTAAAGTCCAAAATGCTTTATATTTAGGGTTTCCCATAGAGAAAAATGGGATGCTTTAGTATAGATTGTTTTCAAGAGAACACAGGTCTTTAACGACATTCGGGAGGGTGGTTTTAAATTGGCTAGCGCAAAGTCGGCAAAAGCATCGTATCTGGTGGCACTTTTGTGCCTCATGGAATTTTCATTTTCACCCCTGACGGTGGCACTACTTGTGAGCCAGGCTCAGCCAGCACACGCCCAAGGAACATCGTCTGCTGTTATCAATTTAAATAACGAAGGGGTGAACGCGCTAAATAAGGGCAATTACGCCCTAGCCATTCAAAAACTCGAAGAAGCAGTCCGTCAGGATCCGACATATGAAATGGCTCGATCCAATCTTTCAATTGCATACAATAATTATGGATTGTCACAACAAAACAATCCTTCGCAAGCAATCAAAATGTTTCACAAGGCATTGATTCTCGATGCTAAGAATGTGACAACCCAACACAATTTAGAAGGCATCATCAGAATGATGAGCCGTGACCCCAATAATTTTAAAGACCGTGTCGATCTGGGCGATGCAGCACGCAAGTCGGGCGACGATTTTGCAGGAGCGATAGTCGAATACAAAGCAGCTCTTGCGCTTAAAGACGACCCCGCCACCCACGAAAAGCTAGGCGATGTTTTGCGTGTGCAAGGCAAAATCGACCAGGCGGTAACTGAATATCAGGCAGCTACCCGATCTGCGGATTCAGCCAGTCTTGAAGTAAAAATCGGTCAAGCTTTCCAGGCTAAAAAAGATGTTGCAAGCGCAATCAAAGCTTACGCTCGCGCGCTTACTCTCAATCCAAACGACTCTGACGTTTTAGATGCTCTGGTTGCCGGCTGGGATGCAGCTATCAAAGCTAATCCAACAGCACCAGAGAACCACATAGGTATGGGACAGGCGCTACAGTATCGTGGCGACTTCGCTCAAGCACAGGAAGAATATAAGCAAGCAATCAGGTTTTCACGCGGCAATAACCCTATTGCGCAAGATTTACTTGCCAAATTGCCCGCAGTTATGAAAAAAGCCGAAGTCGACAAACATATCAACCTTGGTGTGGATTTACAGTCTAAAAACTTGTACGACCAAGCTATAGAAGAATACAAATTGGCTCTGCAAGCAGATCCAAACAACGCTGTAACCTGGGTCAACATGGGTTCTGCCTATCAAGCAAAAAAAGACTACGACAATGCAATGGATTGTTATCAAAAAGGACTTCGCATCGACCCGCAGAACAAAGGAGCGATGGAAGGTCTGCAAGCTTGCAACAAATATAAAGAAGAGCAGCGTATCATCACTTTGAACAAAGAAGCAGATAGTTTGTTCAAATCAGGAAAATATGACGAGGCTCTTGCACGCTTTCAAGAATTGTTGAAAAAAGATCCGAATGATCCCGCTATTCACTTCAACATTGGTGCAGCCCTTGAAGGTAAAAAAGATCTTGATGGTGCTATCGACGAATACCGATTGGCAGTAAAACTCGATCCAAAGAGTAAACAATACGCAGATGCATTATCTTCTGCGCTAGACGATAAAGTTGCTCCAGTTATCAAACAAGCACTTGCCGCTCACCAGGCAAAAAATTACGCTGAAGCTATCAATCTATACAACCAGGCTCTAGCAATTCGCCCGGACAGTCCAGACAATGACGAGATCTGGTACAACATGGGTGCTGCTCAATATTCAAAAGAAGATTATCGCGCAGCTCAACTCTCGTACGAAAAGGCATACAAGTTAGATCCCAAAGGTAGAGTCGACGATTTGTATTATATAGGTACAATTCTCGAACACTACGGCAATGGTGGCGATGCGGTGGCATCTTATAAAAACTACCTTGCCCAAGCGCCAAATGGTACCAATGCTACTGCAGCTAAAGCAAGAATTTCGGCTCTTAGCAAAAATATTACTGACACAATCAAAATCAAGTCAGAGTCACAATTAGCGACAGAAAAAGAGGCTGCTGATGCATATGCAGCTGCGGTCAAACTGCAAGAAAGCAAACAATTCGACCAAGCAATTGCAAAATATCAGGAAGCAATCGCTAAAAATGGCAAAGAAGTAGACTATGTCTATAGCTTGGGTACAGCCTATCAAGCCAAAGACGATTATGACAATGCTTTGCTCTGGTATCAAAAAGCAAAGATTATGGATTCCAAAGCAGATTATATAGACAAAGCAATTGCTTCAGTCGCGCAAGATCAGGCGGCACCACTTGTGGAGCAAGCGGTGGCAAAACAAACTGCAGGAGACATGAAATCTGCTATTGGTCTGTATCAACAAGCAGTCAAACTGGTACCAAACAATGCACGAGTCTGGACTAACCTTGGTATATGCTTCCAGGAAACTGACGCGTTTGACCAAGCACGCAACGCATATCAGAAAGCCTACGATTTAGACAGCAAAAACGAAGTAGGCAATTTGTATTTGCTTGCTGCAATCGATGAAAACTCTGGACAAGGCGCAAAAGCTAAAGGCGAATATGCTACTTACGTTCAAAAAGCCCCTGGCGGTCAGTATTATCAACTGGCTAAAGCAAGACTCGATGCTCTGACAAAAAATGCAAACGATACTCAAAAACTTGCAAGTTCGTCTGACCGAGCTAACTCTGCAACCGCTGCCACTGCATACGAAGCGGGTGTAAACGCGCAAAAAGCAAGCGACTTCGACGAAGCAATCAAACAATATAGTGCTGCTGCAAAAGCAATGCCAAAAGAGCCAGCATATGCTTATGCGCTTGGTACTGCATATCAAGGCAAAGGTGACTACGACAATGCTGTTACCAGCTATAAGCAAGCTCTTGCAATTTCGAGCAACGCTCAGCTAACTGAACAAATCAAGAATGCTATGGAAAGTGCCCAAGGACAAAAAGTGGCACCGATCATAGACGAAGCAAACAAGGCATATGGCGCTGCCGATTACCAGACAGCTGCAGCAAAATATCAAGAAGCGCTTGCAGTTCAACCAAACAATGCAGATGCTTACACGTTCCTTGCCGCATCGTATCAGTTCATGGGTAATTTTTCCCAAGCGCGTCAAGCTTATGACAATGGTTTTCGTATAGGCGGAAAAGCCAAAGCGGACAACCTCTATTTCATTGGTATGCTCGATGAAACAGATGGAAATGGCGCAAAAGCGATTTCAACCTATCAGAAATATTTGCAAACTGCACCTGCAGGTCAATACAAAGCTGCAGCTCAACAGCGTATAGACGCACTTAGAGCCAATCCAAATGCAGTACAAAAAATACAGACAAAAGCAGAACAAGAAAAATCAGCTTCGATGCAACAGGCTTACACCGACGCTGTAAACTTGCAACAAGCAGGCAAGTACGATGAAGCTGAGAAAAAATACCTAGAGGGTATTGCTGCTGCACCAAATGAGCCATCGCTCTATTACGGTTTAGGTACTAATTATCAAGCCAAAGGCGACATGGAGAATGCCGTTAAGAACTACGAAAAAGCCGTAGCTCTAGCTCCAAAAGAGAAAACATATTCCGACACTCTGCGCGATGCAAGATTGGCTGTAAACCAGGCTAAAGCAGCTCCATTGCTAGAATCGGCTTATAAAAAACAAACTGCCACTCCTCCAGATTATCCTGGTGCTATTGCTGATTACCTTGGAGCGCTGCGTATTGCAGATGACCCGGGAACCCACTTCAACCTGGGTACTGCCTATCAAGGCAAGGGCGACAATGCGCAGGCTCTGCAGGAGTATACAAAAGCGATTCAGGGTGACGGAAAGAATCCCGACCATTATTATTACCGTGCCACCGTATACGAAGCACTTCAGCAAATACCTGCTGCCAAAAGTGATTATGCAAAATATTTGCAATTGGCTCCAACAGGACAAAATGCTGCCGATGCCAAAGAACGCTTAAAAGTGTTGGGCGGTGCAGCACCAGCCAAACCGCCAGCTCGTCGCAGATAGATTTTTCTGCGGTGAAAAACCTTGCTTTGATAATTACAGCAATTTATTTTGCCACGATTCTCTTAATCGGCGTTTTTTCATATAGTGAAATTGCAAAGCGAGCATCGAACAAAATGCTTGCTTACAGCACTGCAAATGGAAATCTTTATCTAAGTGACTTCCTTTACTTTCATACGACGGGAAAAATGGCACTGTCAACCGACCGAGCGAATGTCTATGAGGCATCTTCAATCAATCGCAATTTACCTGAAGAAGTAAAAGAACAAAGTTTAAATTCTGATTTTATATTGATCGCCATGCCCTATTTTATTGTGCTCATGTCGCCTTGGTCTTTTCTCGACGTCCATGTTGCCATGATTTGTTGGAATCTGGTGTCGCTTGCAGCAATTCTTTTTGCAATTACTCTAATATTGCGAAAACTGCGAAACTCCGATTCGCTATTAGCCATAGCAGGATTTTGCGCGGCCATACTTGCTTGTCAGCCAGCATGGTTCAATGTTTTCATAGGTCATGCTTGTTTTTTTCAGTTTTTATTTCTTGGTCTATTTTTGATCTTTTTCAAAAAAGACAGACCATTGATTGCAGCTTTTTCGCTGGCTCTTGCATCCTATAAACCACAGTTCGTACTACCTTTGCTCGTTCCAATTCTTGCACACAAAAAATATAAATTACTTGGATTAACAGCGTTTTTTGGATTTCTGCTTGTGCTTTTGTCTACCTGCGTGCTTGGCTTAGAGACTGTGCTTTCTGTACCAGGCAAAATAGCGCACTGGGAACGCGAACATGGTGATTTCTCTGCACATATGATCGGTCTTTTATCGTTGATGGAAATTATAATTCCGCACAAAATTGCTTATTACGTGGCCTGGATTATTTATATAGGTGCAATGATAACTACATATTTCTATTGGCGCAAAACTAATGTTCAAAGTGAATCATACTTGTATGCCGGAGCATGCGCTGTGCTAATTGGGCTGGTTCTATCTCCCCATGCTCAAGGTTACGATGCGATTCTTTCAGGAATCGCTGCATGTTTATTGATGCCAACAACTGGTTTTGCTGGATTCAAAAACACTTTGTCTATCAAAGAAAAAATTCTATTTTCTTTGTTTGTTATTTATCCATTTTTGAGTTGGGTCTATTTTTTACTGGTTGCAGCAATTCCGCAATCAGCTGGTTACACTTTTGCAATTACGCATCTTTTGATGCTTGGACTGGTTTTGTCAATCTGGCGTGAAAAAACAAATCAGTGCAACGATATTGGTGGCACCTGAGGCCATTTATACCAGTAATCGACAATGCGAGTTTCTGACATCGATTCTACAATCGCTATCTCGACCTGAGCATATTGTTTTAAAATACGCTCAATCAACATATTATCTTGAAATACTACGGCTTCATTAATCCACGAAGTTAGAATCATTTTGTATTGTCTATTTATGCCTTGCCACAAATAATGAGGCTCGGGCATTTGTTCGAGCAAAACCAAACACTTATCAAGGGCAATTCTAGCGCCATCAATATCCTTAAGAGCTTGTCTGCAATTAGCAATATCAGAATAGTTTTTGGCAGTTTCAAATTCTTTATCGATAATTCTGTCTACAGTTTTGACCGAATCGATAAGTTCTTCTGCTTTTAAATATAAATGGAGCGCGGCTTTGTGTTTTTTCTTTGAGTAAAGCCTGAATGCGAGTGCTCTCAGTTCATAAGCAAACATCCCTTCGTCTGGTACCACTTTCATAAAAGTAGTGCGCATCGATTTTATTTGTTTTGTAAGCTTTATGGCTTGGTCATATTTGCCTGCTGAAGCTAGTTTTATAACTCTATTCTTGATCAGTTCGTTTTTAATTACGTCAAAAATGTTCATTCTAAGCTTGCTTCGTCCTTGCACGCTTGAACAAATACAGTGCCAAACAAAGCGCTAGAGCCATCGAAAAAGCGCTAATCAAAAGCGGAACAGGCATCCCCATGAAAAATGCCACGCTATCTATTCGAATTGGCTCGATGAGAATTCGACCCAATGAATAACCAGCAAGATAAAGACAAAATGTCAAACCAGGATAATTTGCCAGTTTTTTTGAGGCATAAAAATACAGAAGCAAGAATAACAAAATATTCCAAACTGACTCATATAAAAAAGTCGGGTGATAATAGCTGTCCGATGCAAACTGAGGCAAACGCGCATTTGGCGGAATATAAAGTTTAAGAGCAAAGTCGTCGCTGACTGGAGCTCCGTAAGCTTCTGAATTGAAAAAATTACCCCATCGTCCAATTCCTTGTGCAACAGGCATAACGCACGACCAGTAATCGAGTGTTTTTAAAAGCGGAAGTGCATTCGCCCGGCAATACCAGATTCCAGCCAAAACACCAGCTATGATACCACCATGAATCGAAAGTCCCCCTTGCCAGGTTTGTGGAATTTCGATTAGATGTTCTAGATAATACTGCCAGCGCAAAGCGACATAGTAAAGACGCGCACCCACAATTCCAGCTATAAAAACAACAAAAATGCCGTTTCCTACCTTTTCGTAGTCGAGTTCCATCCGCTTAGCAAGCCCGGACGCAGCAAAAAGCGCAACCAGAAACCCAAGGGCAATCATGACCGCATACCATCTGAGCGTGAAGAAACCCCACTGGCAGATGATTGGCCCGGGCGATTGAAACATAGTTACCTATTTAGTAGGGATTCTTACCATTGGGGATTGCTCCGCCATACACATCCTTGGGTGGCTTTGCCGCGTCAGCTGCTTGATTTGCCGGAAGGTCAGAATCGTGCGTTTCGTCGTGCGGGTCGTCGCCTTTTGGATCTGGACTATAAGGATACCTGTTTCCGGGATACTTTTGAGCAACGATATATACATCTGGCTTGGCTTGGTTGTCGAAACTATAACCATAACCACAAAATGCCCCTTGCGAGGGAATTAGGCTCAGAGTGCTGCTCAAAGCGATAAGACACGTTATCATTATATCCACCCTCCACGGACGAAATTGTACTGGGGCCAAAAACTTGCCAAGTGCAATCTTAAGTCCGTTTGCTAGATAACACTAATTAAACGGAGTTTAATTATGGCAAAAACCAAGTCCCGCTTTGTTTGTCAGGAATGTGGATTCGAATCGAGCGGCTATTTGGGCAAATGCACCGACTGCGGCACCTGGGGATCTGTGGTCGAAGAAATGGCTATTGCTCCGGCTGCTTCAATCAGAGGCGCAAGCGCAAATACGCTTAGTTCTGGGAGATCTCTTTTGAGCGAGCCTTTGTCATTGCTTGAAGAAGTCGATTTTAGAGACTGCAAAAGACTTCCCACTCAAATGAATGACGTAGACGAAGTACTTGGCGGCGGGCTGGTTCCAGGCGGCGTAATTCTCATTTCAGGAGAGCCAGGCATTGGCAAATCAACTCTTTTGTTGCAAATTGCAGGTGCTCTTTCAAAGTCCAACAAGGTACTCTATTTTGCAAGCGAAGAATCCAAAGGTCAGGTCAAACTCAGAGCCGAACGACTTGGGCTTGGTAGCGCTCAGATTTATTTAGACGGTTCGCACAATACTCAAGAAATCGCTCAAAAACTGCAAGATGCAAAAGCTCAAGTGGCAATCATCGACAGTATCCAGTCAATATACCATCCCCAGATTTCGAGCGCTTCTGGCTCGGTAAGCCAGGTTCGCGAATCGGCTCAACTAATTATAGATACAGCAAAAGACGCAAGTACAAGCGTAATTGTAGTTGGTCATGTCACCAAAGACGGTTCTATTGCAGGTCCACGTGTTTTAGAACATATGGTCGATGTAGTCTTGATTTTCGAAGGCGACCGCACTCGCAGACTGCGTGTGCTTAGAACAATTAAAAATAGATTTGGCTCAACCCAGGTATCAGCAATTTTTACAATGACCGAAGATGGGTTGAAAGCAGTCGATAATCCATCTGAATTACTACTTGGCGAACGACTGGAACTGGTTGGCAAAAAGCAAGCACCATCTGGGACAGCAATAATTTCTGCTCAAGAAGGCAGACGCAGTTTGTTTTTGGAGGTGCAGGCATTAGTTGCAAATTCCAATGCCGCTGCCAACTCGTCGCCTAAACGTCTTGCAAATGGGTGGGACACAAATAGACTGCTTCAAATAATTGCAGTGCTCGAAAAGAAACTACAGATGAGTTTAGGTCGCTGCGATGTTTATGTAAACGTAGTTGGCGGTCTCGATTTAAACGATCCTGCAGGTGACCTTGGAGTTTGCATAGCTATTGCTACTTCTTACATGGACAGATCGCTAGATCCTGGCTCGGTCTTTCTTGGAGAAATCGGTCTAACCGCAGAAATAAGAGCTATTGCCGATCTGGAGAAAAGATTACTTGAGGCGCAAAGACTTGGCTTTACTCACGCCTATGTGCCTAAAGCGAATTTGCCATTGAGTAAGAATCCAGGCAAAATGAAAGTCATAGGTGTAGACTCGGTTAAAGAAGTATTTGAACAAGTGATGCCTCAACTCTTACAAAGAGCCAAAACACAAACTACCAATACTCCTGACTATGCTCCTGTTAGAGCAGAAATAAAATGAATTCACAAGAAAAGGAAAGCGATAGCGAGTCAGAAAATTTAAGTTCTGCCCAATCGCAAATCTTAAGTCAGGTCAAAGCCCTTCCTGATCAACCTGGAGTCTATCTTTTTCGCAATTTAAAAGGCGAAATTATTTACATCGGCAAAGCGGTCTCGCTCAAATCCCGAGTGCGTTCATACTGGAATCAAGCGAGCTGGCGCGAGCGTCCTAAGCTTGCTGTAATGGTGCCTAAAGTAGTAACACTCGATACTATTTTGACCAATTCAGAAAAAGAAGCGCTTCTACTTGAAGCTACTCTCATTCAAAAACATATGCCGCGCTACAACATCGCGCTAAAAGACGATAAGCGCTATCCCTGGCTTGCAATCACGTACGATGTGTCATATCCAAGACTGGTCATGATTCGGGATCCGGTAAGATTCAGACACACAAATCCCAAAGCAAAAATATTTGGTCCATATGTGCAAGCTTCTGCTATGTGGGAAACAGTGCGCATCTTGCGCAAAGTTTTTCCAATGCGCCAGCGAAAGTCACCATTATTTAAAGACCGACCATGCATGAATTATCACATTGGACTTTGTCTTGCACCATGTCAAAAATTGGTGCAAGCATCAGACTACGACAAGATGGTCAAACAGGTCGAAATGTTTTTAGCGGGAAGACAAAAAGAAGTAGTTGACCAGCTCAAATCAGACATGGAGAGCGCTTCTGAAACTCTGGATTTTGAAACAGCAGCTAAATTAAGAGACAGATTGAGAGCTTTATCAACCGTGATTGAGCGTCAACAAGTCTTTTTCGAAAGTGAAAAAATCAGTTATGACGTTTTTGGAGAAGCGCACACTTACACAAATCTGTCGGTTTGTCTTATGCGAGTGCGCGAAGGTAAATTGATCTCGTCTGAATGCGTGAATATTCCCCTTACCGATCAAACCGGATGGGATGAAGCATACGAGAGTTTCATAGATCAGTATTATGCAAGCTGTGAAGACATTTCAATTCCAAGAGAAGTGATTTTAAAACACAAATTGCCAGACGAACACATGCTGCTTGAATTACTTCAAAGCAAAAGTCCTCATGGCAGAGCCGTTTCAATTCTAGTGCCGCAGCGTGGCGACAAAGTAAAACTAATCGAAATGTCCAGCCGCAATGCAAAAATGACTTTAGAAAACGAAATTGCTTCAATCTCGCGCGACAACCCAAGTAAAGCAGAAATGGAGCCTGTTTTGACTCAGTTAAAAGAAGAGTTGGGACTGAAAAATATTCCCGAACACATAGAATGTTTTGATATTTCAAACATCCAAGGCACAGATAACGTAGCAAGCATGGTTGTTTTTCAATATGGAAAACCAGCCAAAGGAATGTATCGAACGTTCAAAATCAAATCTGTAGAAGGCGAGCCAAACGATTTTGCATCGATGAAAGAAGTGGTAAAACGCAGATACTCCCGCCTTGTGAAAGATCAAAAACCGCTTCCCGACTTGATTATAATTGATGGCGGCAAAGGTCAGTTATCGGCTGCGCTGGAAGCGCTAAACGAGCTTGAACAAGAAGAACCTGTCTTCAAGCTATCTGAGCGCGACATCATTGGACTTGCAAAAAAACGCGAAGAGATTTACTTACCTAATAAAAGTGACCCCATCTTACTCAGCCGTCGCAACGAAGGCTTATTCGTTTTACAAAAAGCCCGAAACGAAGCACACAGATTTGCCCTTACTTTTCACCGCAAATTGAGAGCAAAACGCTCTATAAGCTCGAATATAGACAAATTGAGCGGTGTTGGCAAAGTTCGCCGCAAATTATTGCTAGATCATTTTGGTAGCTTCGATAAGCTTAAGGAAGCGAGTTTAGAAGATTTGATGCAGGTTCCCGGTCTTGGAAAAAGTCAAGCTCAAGCCATCTTTACAAGCTTGAATAATCCAGCCCAAAACTAGTGCTACAATAATTTGCATGGCAAATTTTTTCAGAAAACATCAACGTTGGATAGTGCTAGGCGTTCTGCTTACATTTCTAGCTAGTTTGCTTCCGTCGGTCATCGGCGCGTTTTAAGCCCGAGCATTCTTTTGACCATGAAACAACCACTGGCTGATCGTATGCGTCCGCGCAACTTATCCGAATTTGTCGGACAAGAATCTGTTGTTAGCCCAGGCGGCATGCTGAGCGCGATGATAGACACCAAGAAATTGTCGTCTTTCATTTTGTGGGGACCTCCCGGCGTAGGAAAAACGACCCTTGCAAATATAGTGGCAAATTCGACGAATTGCGATTGGGTTGCGTTTTCTGCTGTGGTTTCTGGCATCAAAGAAATCAAAAATGTGATGGCAACCGCAGAAGCATTACGAAAAATAGAAAACAGACAAACTGTCTTATTTGTAGACGAAATTCACAGATTCAATAAAGCTCAACAAGACGCTTTTCTGCCTTATGTCGAAAATGGAACTATCGTACTGATTGGTGCCACCACTGAAAATCCATCATTTGAATTGAACGGTGCACTTTTATCCAGGATGAAAGTTTTTGTTTTAAACGAACTTTCTATAGAAGATGTCGTGACCATATTGAAACAGGCTCTCCACGACAATGAGCGTGGTTTGGGCGAAAATAAGATCACAGTCGAAGACGACTACTTAAATATGCTTGCTAATTTATCTTCGGGTGATGCCCGCTCGGCATTAAATAGTTTAGAGCTAGCTGTGATGCTTGCCGCTCGCCAGGAAAGAAAAGAAGTAAACGAAAACGACATCAAACAAGCCGTTCAAAAAGCGATGCTCAAGTACGACAAAGATGGCGAGAATCATTACAATCTTATTTCGGCACTGCACAAATCAATTAGAAATTCGGATGCAGACGCTTCTTTATATTGGCTTGCACGCATGCTTGAAGCTGGAGAAGATCCAATCTATGTGGCAAGACGGCTGGTTCGATTTGCTTCCGAAGATATCGGATTAGCATCGCCCCAGGCACTTAATCAGGCTGTAGCAGCTATGCAAGCGGTTCAACTCATAGGACTGCCAGAAGGAAAACTTGCTCTGGCTCAAGTGGTTGTTTATATGGCTTTGTCACCAAAATCCAATGCCGTCTATGTCGCGTACAACCAAGCCGCCAAAGACGCCAACAATACTTTTGCTCATCCAGTTCCGCTTCATTTGCGCAATGCGCCAACTAAGTTAATGACCGAAATCGGTTATGGCAAAGGATACAAATATGCCCACGATTTTGCTGATGGAAAAGCAGACATGAAGTGTATGCCAGAAGAACTAGCTACGCGCAAATACTACAATCCCACAAAGCGCGGTTTTGAAGGGAAACTGGGCACATAATAATCAGGCATAAAGCTAGGAGCAGAATATGAAGACCAACTTTTTGAGCCTCAGGATTCTTGTTGCCACTGAAATTTGTTGTGCCGCCATTTTATGTTCTTTTTTCGCGCTTAGAAGTCATATGACTGTTGACGTTCTGAAAGCCGAGCCAACAATCGCAACTAAATATGTAAAACAGGCTGATCTCTTAACTGAATTTGGTCCTGATACAAAAGCCCGCTGTGACTATAAATTCATTCTTGAAAGCATGATGGACTATGACATCATCGAAAATGTGGAAGAAAACAACAAGTTTCTGGTTCGACTTAAGATTTCGACCGTTCATGCAAGATTATCCCTTCCAATCGAAATTTTTTATCCTCCCACTCCTGATGAAAGAACAAAAGCGCACGAGATGGGACATGCCACTATTTGCAAAAGAGTATATTCCAGCGCTTCAGACGCCATAAAAGAAGCTGCAAAGCCTTTATTTGAGCGAATTTATACTGGTCAAGGTTCAAGCAAAGCTGAAGCATGCGAAGAAGCACTTCAAATTGCATTGAATGAGTTAGGCAGCGAATATAACATCAACACTGCCGACGTCACAAAAGATATTTTTGAAATCTACGATTTCTTGGAAACAGATGAACATTCAAACTCAAACGATTCGGTCGAAGAATCATTCAGACGATTTGAGCATGGAAAAACAAGACGCATATCTCAAATCGACGCTTTAGTGCTTAAATAGGAACAGGGTCTAAAATGGGAGGAGAGACTGATGCGTAAGTCTCGAATAAGGCATCCTCAAGGCAATATGCTGATACTAATCACCGCAGTTATTGTTGGTGTAATCATTGCCCTTGTGCTCTTCAGCACAAGTTTTGTCAGAATAATGGGCACAAGCGGTGAGCAACAAACTGCTATTGAAGCTGCAGCAGCAGCGGCGGCTAGAGATTTAAGCAGAATCGTAGTCGAAACACCAGAATGTGGTTTTGTCTCTTTGTCAGACTACGCGCCAGTTGGCTCATACACGCAGGCGGCCGACGGATTTGCATTACCAGTAAAAAGTATCAATACACTTATTGGCACTGCCAGAGTAGACATGATCATCGCAGACAAATTGGGTCAACAAGTGATGATCGACCTCTCAAAGCAAGACCTGCAGAATGCACTTACAGCTAAAGATGCATTAGTTGCAGCGCTCAAAGGTGCGCTTACTAAGACAGGAGTTGGTTACGACAAAGACGGAAATCAAGTACGACCATATCTGAGCGCTGAAGACGCGTATAAAAGAAATGACATTCGCATGTCAGGTGGCTCAACTTATGTGCCAGATTCACTCAAACTTGATTTAGGTTGTCTTGATGGTGGAGCAGCAACTGGAACCCCACTTCCAAATCCACAATCAAAAGCAAGCGTGGCTGCTAACCAGAGAGTTGGCGACTACTACAAGTCTTATGTCAATATCCCTTATCTCGATACCGATTTCATGTTTGGTGGAATTGGAACATCTATAAAAATAGTCGATAAAAATGCCTGGAAACCGACATTAAGCGGAGTACCTTATCAATTTCCAACTATTGTCAGAGCTGAAGCGGTTCAAAATATCAAAGACTTGCACAGCTCAAGTGGATATGACACAAAAGCAGTGGCATGTGCTCAACCAGCCACGGTGCACGACCCACTACCTGCCCCAGGTGCTTTATCTATCTCGTTTCCGGATGGTCGCGTTCCCGAGATACAAACTCCAGAAGATTTATATCTAAATGCCAATTTGAATTCTGCCGAAGAAGATCCTATGGATCTGCTTACATCTAAGAATGGTGATTATCCTTTGGATGGCGGCTCTCATATGCAAAACAAGCCCTGGCCCTTAGATGAAAGCAACAGTATGAAACCTACGTCCGACGTATGGAAAGTAGGATTGCACGACTGGTTCAGACGCGCTGGCACCAAAGCCAATATTGATTCGTGCGTCAATATGCAAAAACAAGTTCTAGACATGCCCAGTCCCTCAACAGTGACATGGCTTGCGCCAATCAGCCTGGGAGGACCATATATGAATCTTGGCAAAATTCCTGGTGGCATCATTCATATTTTTAGATTCAACCAGGACGGCACTGTCTATTATCGCAGTAAACAACTAACTCCTTATCCTCTATATTGCGCTAGCAACGAGCAGATGTATGGAGAAGCAATGGTTGCAATTCGCAATAGCGCAGTTGGCACCCAGACCATTGTCATAAACAACAAAGGTAATAATCCTCCTGATGATACTGTTGTACTGACCAAAGTTTGGGATGCTTATATTCGAGATGAAGTAAGAACTCCAGGGCGAATCAAAGGCGGCAAACACGCCGGAGAGCCGCTCAACAAGCCAGTCGTTGCTTATGGCGGCAAGAAAAATCACAATGGCCAGATTGCCTACACCACTTATGGTGCTGGCAGTGGTGCTGTTGGACACGGACATGGCGCAGGACATGGCAAAGGCAAAGGTAAAGGCAACGCCGGACCTACCGGAAACGGTGACAATGGCTGGCCGCCTCTGATAGCTCCCCAGAGCGACTTTGGAGAGTTATCTAATCCACCTGCGACAGTAATGAATCCCATGCCTTCAGGAACTGGAAAACGACCATTCTATGAATCTACGGGAACTGCTGTAGACATACGCTTCAGGCGTCAGGTAGACGTCACAGATGTCGTGCTAGGACCGCCTTCAGCTTCAGGAGAAACAGGTTATATTGGTATTGTTGGGCCGTAAAGACTGGCTTCTCGTACTGTGCGGAGCCGTTCTAATCATAAGCCAGTATGTTTGTGTGCGCGAATTTGGCTCCTGCTTTTTCTCCACTGAAATAGTTACATTAACAGCAACCATCATGATTTTGCTTGGACCAAGCCTGGCTTTCTGGGCAAGCAAAAATCTGACAGAGAAAGTTCTGAAGCTCTTTGGCATCGTTACTTTTATCACTCTTGTATCGATGCCTCTTTCCATTAGATTCTCAGTAGCACTTCTAAATAAATTGCACTTAGAATGGCTTGCCATGAGTCTTATTTTCTTACTGGGATGCCTTTTTTTCTCTGCTTATTTTGCAATTTTTTTGCCTCGCTTTTATGAACCTTCAATCTCTTTTAAAAGACTTTATACACTCGAACTTGGCGGAGCAATTCTTGGATTGTTATTGGTCGGTATCAGTTTATCGATTTCCTGGCAAAGTCTGATCACACTATTCTGGCTTTTAATATTGCTTGTAATGCACTTATCTATAAAACAAAAGGTTCTGAGCGCAATTGGGCTAATCACCATATGTGGTGCATCTTATTTTTATCCACAAATAGACCAGCTCGCGATGGAAAAGTATTTAGATCATTACTGGTATGTGAAAAACGCAAAAATACTTGAAACAAAATACTCGCCTTTTCAGCGCATAGATATAGTCCAGGAGGAAGATGGCAAGGCAATTTATCTCGATGGTGTGCCCTATTATCAAAGCGGTGATTTACACTGGTTTAATTACTACATTTCGGCATTGCCTGGTGCCTTGTTAAAAGAAAAAAAAGACGCACTGGTAATCGGTTCAGGCAGTCTCAATTCAACCAAATATCTTTTAGACAGGGGCTTTTCTGTAACCACTGTTGATATAGACAAATACGTTGCCGAATTTGGACTGAAATATTTCAATCAAATAGATCCTAGCAAGTTTAACCTTGTAATTGATGATGCCAGGGCTTATGTTCACAATCTAGACCAGAAAAAGTTTGACCTGATAATTCTAGATACTCCCGCTCCTTATCATTTGCAGACCTCTATGCTTTATACCAAGAACTTTTTTGTCGACCTGAAAAAGCATTTGAAGCCTGGTGGCATAGCCTCTATCAATACATGCTCATGGCACTTGGATGACGAAATAGGCAGTTCTATAGCTCGCGGTGCAACAGAAGTATTCGAAGACATCGCAACAATTCAAGGCGAGTCTGTAGGGCTTACAATTATGTATTGTTCGGACAAGCTGCCTTTTAAAACGATAGATTTACGTAACGAACTAGCAAAAGAACCAGAGCGAAAGTTTACCGTTTTCGACAAAGCAGGGCTTGAAACATTTTTGAATGCATCTGGTGCAAAAGCTCATGGAATCAAAAATCCTATTGCTCTGCTTGCATTGTCACGTATGCATTTGCCAAGGTTTAAAGCCAATTGAAAAAAATAGAATCAGAACTGTTTCTAACCGGCTTTCTATTTGGTTCAGCACAAGTAGGAACTTATTTCCACCTTCTTCTTGCAGAAGGTGGTGCGTCAGTACTCTATTTCTTGCTCATTTTATTTTGGCTTCTAGGCTCCATTTCTGGAATGTTTTTACTTGGCAGAAAACAAATGGGAATGATTTACAAAATAATCTGTTTTCTTTTGTACTGCGCAACCGTCGTTACTAGCGAGTTTGTAGAATCACTTTTTTTCAGTCCCTTGATCACCTTTTTGATTTTGCTTTGTGCTTTTACTTTTGGTGCATATGCAGGCTGGTTTTTACAAAACAGAGTCGAGTTGCATAAAGACGCGCGCCTTGTACTTCTACACGAAAACAATGGATTCATTCTTGGTTATTTTGCAAGCTCAGCCCTTTTGTTTGTGTCTTCAGATTATACAAATGGCGTAGTGCTACTGGCTTGTCTGCTGCTTCTTCTTTATCCTGAACCAAGGCAAAAAATACAAGAGCAATAATATCTTTTGCGATTCAAAAGGAATTTTGATGCTGAAAACCATATCTACAGCACAGTGAAAAGCAAATAAGCCAATTGCAATCAAAATTCGAAATGGCGTAAAAAATATCGCAAGAAAAGATAGGCTTTCAAGGCTCAATACTGATGTTTGCAGGATCTTTGCATAAAACCGATCTTGCAGAATAATCCTAGCCACAGGAGAATTAGGGTCACCAAAAGCAACAGTCCACAACTGCAACGACAATCCACTGCCCCAATCGGGAGCGCTCAAAATCTTACTGATTCCAGAAAAGGTATAAAACACAGAAATGAAAAACACACTGGCTCCATAAACCCAACCTGGATAAATTTCGGAATTCAAAAAATCATTTTTCTTGAGAGTGCTCACTATACTCTCTGCATAGAACTGATACCACAATGCATTTATAGTCAATAACCAGAAAGGCATGACAAATTTATGCCTTATCCAGGGCAAATTCTCCCAATAGGCACAAGACACAAAAAAATAGCTAAAGACGCAAATCCAGGCGCTACAAAGAGCTATTCGAGCGATTTTAGCCTCACTTAGACTAATCTTTTTTGCCCAAACAGGAACCAGAGCCCAACAAAAAGCAGAAGCAAAGAAAGATATTTTGCCGAAAGGCAAAATGAGTGGGCAATTCCAGAACGAAGCAGGCAGAATATATCCCAAAACCGAGAGATTATCGCCTTTGGGCAAAGACTGATACTGCAAATGTGTTTCAAGCACAAGATATGATGCAGTCAAAAGCAAGATCCAGAGCGAAATCTGACCAAAACGTGGCGTATAAAGTTCGCTCCAGAATTTCATTTGCCTCTATAAAATGGATTATCCATTTTGATTGTTTTAGACCAAACAGGATCAAGATGCTTTGGATCTACGTCTTGCGCTTCAATTAAATTCTGCGAAACCGATACATATCCTAAATCGGGTTCGTCCTTCAGCTTTTGCAAAACGAAATCTTTCAATTCTTGCTCAGACGCTTTTTTGGCATAAGGAGGCTCTTTATCAAAAGTGCTGAGCTTACCGATTTCGCGCCTACCATAACCCGTTCGTCCAAGTGTCATTGGCGGAGGGTCGAACAGATTATCCGAATGCGTATAAAACCAATCCGAACCAACCACTATACCTTTTGCATTGCGGGCATCATAGATATAAAGCTTGGTGAGTGGAAAAGCGAACATAGTAGCCATAGAAAAAGGAAAAAGCTCTTTAACTATGGGAGAAATCAATACATAACTGGCACACAGACAAGAAATCACAAGAATTTGTTTTTTCATCATAAAACAAATTCCTATGGTTCAATTCATTTAGGTCGCTGCTGGTCGTTTGAATAAACCAAGAAAGCTCTTATACCAGTTGTATAAATGCTGATACCACGTGCGATTCTTGTATTCGCGCAGTTCAATCAACTCGTAATTGAGATCGTTTAGCTTGCCTGCAAGACGAGAATTCTCTTTCTCACAGACATCAAGGGTATCTTCCAGGAAGTCACGTTCGACTTTGAGCTTTGAAAGCGCGTCCATAAGAAAACGGCGTTCTTCAACCGCTGCTTCCTTTTCAATTTCAAGAACTTTCAGTCTTTTCACTTCTGCTTCAAGATATTGAAGCTTATCCAGAGCAAAATACTGGCTTACCATAACCTGCTTGACTGCTGCATTTTCTTCGGTAAGCTCTTGCACACGCTGCATCAAAGCAATTGTGCGTCTTTGCAGATAAGCAATTTCATCTTTGGTCTTAGCTACTGCTTTGGTTTCGTGATAGCGATGGACAATTTCTAAAACTTGTCGTTTCACTCTTTTTTCACGAGCTACTTTAAGGCGCAGATCATCTCCGTCT
>CAZFKB010000028.1:0-30682 GCA_964519785.1 uncultured Candidatus Obscuribacterales bacterium
GGCTGGGTGGACGAAAAATGCCGGGGTGCCGGTTGACGCAAGGGTCGCTGCAATTTTATTGCCAATATGTCCAGATTTGCCCATGCCAGTAACTACCACTTTGCCTGGGCATTCGAGAATCAACTCGATTGCAGTGCAAAAGTCTTCGGTCAGGCGGTCGCGCATAGCAGTTATCGCGGCAGCTTCGTCACTCAGGACCGAATATGCCTGGCTTATAGCGTCCGGGTCGGAAAAGAGATCTGTTCCTTTCTTTTCGGCTTTGAGTACGCTGAAATCTAGAGAATGCCCCTGGAATGTGAGGTCCTGGGTCTGCGTAGGGTCCTGGCTCGAGCTCAATTTGTGATTCCTTCGGTAATAACAGGTGGTGACGACGAATCGTAACTTTGAATATTTTACGACTGTGTTGAAGATTCTTTCTTGACAAACTATAATTTAGAGTTGGATTAAAAATGGTTAATCCAGTAAAACTGGCGTCCTGGTCTGTGGCAATACCACAATAGGGGCTGTTTGATTTTACCTCTACACTTACTAAAAAATGGCAGTAATTCTCGTCCGCAACGATAGACTCGGCAAAGGTCACTATACAGTGGTCAAAGAGCTCGGCGTAGGCGGGATGGGTGTTGTCTATCAGTGTGGCGATGAATTCTTGCAACGAGACGTTGCGATCAAAATCTTGCGACCAGAGCTTATGACGGATCCGAAGAATCTAGATGTTTTCAAAGAAGAGGCACGATTGGTTGCCCATCTTGAACATCCAAATATTGTCACCATATTTGATATCGGTGAAGAAAAAAAAGAGCGTGAGCGTTATCACTATCTTGCTATGGAATATTTGCCAGGCGGTAATCTGGCAAATTATATTCAGCAATCGAGAGTGCCTTTAGAGCAGGCTCTGAACTGGATGAAACAACTGGCAAACGGTCTTTATTATGCTCACAAAAAAGACGTGGTGCACCAGGATATTAAAGCAGACAATATTTTCATTACTACTGAAGGCGATTTGAAAATCGGAGACTTTGGTCTTGCCCGTTTGATGGCAAATAAAATTTATGTCAATCCGACCATAAAGGGCATGGGCACGCCAGCTTACATGTCGCCTGAATTATGTAAGGGCGAACAACAGGATTTACGCTCAGATATATACAGCATGGGCGTTTTGTTTTTTGAAATTCTAACCGGTAATTTGCCTTATCGAGCAAATGGCATGGTCGAAATGGCTATGAAACACACGAGCCATCCTATTCCATCTCCACGTCAACAAAATGCGCAGATACCAGTTGTTGTGGATAAGATGGTTATGAAAATGATGGAAAAGCTTCCATCAGACAGATATCAAACTCTGTACGATGTCATAGGAATTATCGATGATATCGCTTTTCAACAGCGCATCTTGCGCATGGGTCTCAAAGTCGAGCCCGAAAAAAAATCAGAAGATAAACCACCAGTTATAGAGCCACCAGTTTCGAAGAAAGAATCTTTTGAGGTCAAAGACCAGGCTAAAGACCTTTCTAAAGACCCGCTTCGCGAGTCTATAAAACTCCCGCAGGAAATTGGTCCGGTGCGCAGACCTTCAATGGAAGTGAATTTAAATACACGCGTAAGCGGAAGCGCAATTAGAATCAGTCAGGGCTTGCTGCCATTATTACAAGAATTGTGGAAACATCAAACAGCTGGACCTATAGGATGGCATTCGCGTCCTGTCGTAAACACAGAAGACCAGACAGTTTATCTTACTTCTACAGATGGAAGTGCTTATCGCTTCGAGCTTGAAGGTGGAAAACTCAACTGGAAACACGACTCGGGGTCTTGTTATATGTCGAGTCCAGTGTTGAAAGATTCAGAAATAGTGTTAGCTACTGTCGATGGTCATGTTCAACTGCTCGATATTCGCAAAAAGAAATTGCGTTGGCAACGCAAGTTTCAAGACGGTGTGGTTGGAAATCCGGTGGTCATGGCGAAGAAAGTACTCATCGCCAATAGAACGGGTGATATTCATTGTCTCAATCGAGCCGATGGTGCCACAATTTGGACATATAACACAAAAGCTGCGATAGTCGGAAACTTGGCCATGAGCAGCGATCTGGTTTTTGTTTCTACTCGTGGTGGCAAAGTAATTTGTGTCGATACAAAAACTGGTAATAAAGTCTGGTCTACACAGCTTGAAGGGACTTTAGTCACAACGCCGGCTACTTCAATCGACAGCATTTATCTTGGCTCTCAGTCTGGAATGTTTTACGCTCTTTCGATCGAAACGGGACAAATTCTTTGGGAGTATCAAACTGGAAAAGAGATTATTTCAAGCGCTCAAATTGTTTTTACGTCAGTTGTATTTTCAAGTTATGATCGCTGGCTTTATTGTTGTGAAAAATACGATGGAGTTTTACGTTGGAAGGCTCCACTCAAAGGCAGAGTACAAGCTGATTTGTCTGTTATTGGACAAACAGTGGTGGCGGCAAGCAAAGAAGGCTGGTTGCAGGGATTTGATGTAAAAACTGGCGAGCTTTTGTGGCAGCGAAACTTCGAGCGTGGACTCGAATCAACGCCTGTGTTTACACGTCAAGGCTTACTGCTTGCGGCGGTCGATGGAAGCTTGTCATATTTTAGTTTTTGACATCGGCCTAATTGTTGAGAACAGGCAGTACTTATTTTTGACACCGTTTTTGGAGCATATATGGACGACAACAGCCCTCTGGATAACTTGACTCTTTCTTTTCCGTGTCCAGTAAGCTGGGACAGTATGGAAGGAGACGAGAGAGAAAGGCTATGTAAGCAATGCTCGAAAAAAGTCTTCAATATTTCGGACCTGACCAAAAAAGAAGCTGAAGAATTATTGTCGGTAAATAAAGGTCGAAAAATGTGTTACACCTTTTTTGTAAGACAGGACGGTACCATCAAAACCGACAACTGTCCTAGAGTTTTGAGACCAATTAGAAAAAGTTTGAAGTCTCTTCAAAGAGTCTGTTCTGTTGCGCTAGCTTTTCTGTTTTCAATTTCATCGGGTTTTGCCAAACCAGATCGCGATAACGCCAGTTCTAAGAATGGTCAGCCTTTAAATCATCCAGAATTTACTCGTACCGCTGGCATTATTGCATTGCCCGATTTTCATGACCAGGTTCTTGCAATGTTTCTTTTTGAAAGTGAAGGGTCAAACAAAGATGCTTTTTTAGAATCAATGAAAAAACAGTTCTTGCAAAGTCATTCTTTAAATCCAGAGCAGTTAAAAGAACTCGAAGAGTATTTTGAAAAAAATGGTTTTAAAGCAAGAGCGTTTCTGGCCAAACAAGCTCAATTACAAGTGGCTCTGGATCGTTATGGAATGAACAGTCAAATTGAGTCACAAAAAGAAGCTCTCGAGAAGGATAGACAGAAATTGACTAGTGAGATGATTTCAAAAGTCAAGAATATTCTGGCTGAAAAGAAACACGATCAAGCCGTGCGCGACTTGAACACTATTGTGATGCTTGCATCTAATCCTTATAGAGCCGGCCAGCTGTTGACTGGGACTGGCTTGAAAGGCGTATCCAAATGGAACCTAACATGTGGTGGCACAAAGAAGAGTTTACTTATGACTGGCGAGACTAAAAAGACGATTATCGATCTTCTGAATAATACACTGCCGAGTAATCAATCAGAAAAAGATCTGAGGAAAAATCTTCTTGATGGGCTAAACGGCGCTTTGCTGGACAAGTCTTAGAAGATTTTTGCAAGAAGAATACAGCAAAAACACAAAATGCTTATGACACCATTTACGGTGAAGAAAGCAGCATTCACTTTAGTTAAATCGTCTGGTTTGACTAAGCTATGTTCGTAAACGAGCATAGCACAAACAATGACTACGCCTACAAAGTAAGGCATATGCAATTGCATGACCAGTCCCAGGGCAATTAAACTTGCAGCCGTGATTACATGTAAGAATCTCGATATCAAAAGGGCTTTGGCAATTCCAAAACGTGCAGGCATCGAGTTCAATTTTTGTTCTCTGTCGAATTCGACGTCCTGACAGGCATAAATCAAATCGAATCCTGCTACCCAGGTTGTGACTGCAAGTGACAAAATCCAGGGTGGCGCTTGTGCAAGATCTCCACCTGCAGCAATCCAGCCGCCAAGGCTTGCTCCGCCAAGGGCAATACCAAGTACGATATGACAAAGCCAGGTGAATCTCTTAGTAAATGAATAAAAGCTGAGCCAGAAAACGGCTATGGGAGACAGTGCAAGACAAAGAGGTGGCAATTGTGTGGCTGCTGCTATCATCAAAGCAAAGCTCAAGATCGCAAAGACCATAGCGCTTCGCTTTGAAATCAGTCCTTTTGGAATGGCACGAATACTTGTTCTTGGATTTAGAGCGTCGATATTGGCATCGATCAATCTATTGAGAGTCATTGCAGCCGAACGGGCACCAACGAATGCAAGCACAGTATAAAGAATAGTCAAAGGTTCAGGAGCTATGCCGCCTGTATATCCAAGAATCATGCCCGACATAGCAAATGGCAGCGCGAATACTGTGTGCTCGAATTTGATCATTTCAAGCCATTCGCGTGTGGTGGATATTTTCGCGTTCTGATCCACTTTCTTACCTTTGATGTTTTAATTTCATTGTAGAATCTTATCTTAGACAGCTAGTAATTGTACTTGCCGGTCTCCATTTAAGAAGCAAAGAGGTGCCTCAAGCTTATGAATTCTTCTACTAATCAGGTTCAGGGAAAAACTGTAGACTTACAAGGAGTCGCGGCTTTCGCCAGTTTGGTAGAGCTTTTGGCTCAAGAGCTCGGCACGGCTGTAAGCAAGATGCAAGGTCAAATGCCTAGTGGTCCCGAGACTTTCGACAAGCTTTTAGCAGAGATTGAAATCAATAAACAAGGGTTCAACCGCAAGCTTACTCTCATGTCGTATCCGGGTGCGCCTTTCACTATGCGTTTTCAATGTGCATGGAGCAAGGCGGAGGGGCAATCGGCGGCTGCAAGTACTATTGCAGCCGAGTATTATATCAATTCGCCTGTAGCCAATATCATTCCTCAAGGTCGCGCCTTGGCAAGACATATCGAAGAGATATTTCAGGTTATGGACCGCATGGTGACGCTTGGTCATTCAAGCAAGTTGTCGCACATGAGTATTCCAGTTTCGCAAATGGAAGCGTTCGAGCAGTCTGAAAGCGATAGTCTGGTTACCCAGTACGACGCCAATCGCTCGGAGTAAGAGCTTTATACATATCTTTTGTTTGGTGCCTTTTATCGAGCGGAATGTCGCTTCTTATTCTTAGCTCGTCGATATTGTGCATTTGGGCAAAAGCGTATACAGAGTCTGGTATTTCTTTTACTCCAGGCATCAATTTGACATACAGATAGGACTTTTCGCCGATTTTAAAGCAGGCTGCACGAGAGACTCCTTCAATGTAAGCGCATGCAGTTTCAAGCGACAAGGACGTAGTGGTATCGCAGATGGTTTTTGATTTTCTTCCCACTAACCAGATTCTGCCATGCTCGTCTATATATCCTATGTCGCCAGTCCTTTTGTTTCCACCAGAAATATGTTTGGCTGAAACAATTATTTCACCCATGTTATTGGTAGCAATCGGGTTATCTATTGGATCTACAGACAGGGTGATACAACTCAGTTGCGCTCCAACTAGAACGCCTGCTCCATGTTCTGATTTATTCAAATCGATAAGACTTACTTGGTCCAAATCTAAGACCGAAATTGGCTCTGCTTGACTCGTTGTGTAAATAACTCTTATTTGAGCGTTGGGAAAAAGAGTGGGCAGGTCTTTTAATTCTCTGAGTGAAATAGCACCGCAAGTGGTGTTTACTTGTTTTACGTCCGCAAGCGTAATTGGATTTTTCTTGTTGAAGAGTAATAGATTTTCAATAATTGCAGGCGAAAACAAAAGACGTGTTGCTCTTTGTTCGATAATTGTCTTAAGTAGAGATTTGATATTCAGTTTTTCTGGCTGACTCAAATCTCCGTTTGGCAGAATTGTAGTGACGCCAGCGACAAGATTCACCAAAGTAAAAATTGGCAAATTAGTGATTTCGCGCTCACTAGCTTCCACATTTAGTGTGTTTTTCAAAACTGCAATCTGCTCGTGCAGATATCCGTGTGTTCGCTTAATTATTTCGGGCTGAATATTTACGCTGCTTTTGAAACTAAGTAGGGCTGTGTCTTTTAGTTTCACCGGAGCGATGTCTATACTGCCTTTGTAAGATTTGAAATATATTTCTGGAATGAATCGTGACAGAACCATTTTTGGGCGAAACATTTTGATCATTTTAAAAAAGACAGATTTGCTCAGATTTGGTTCGGCAAACAAACAAATTCCACCAACTCGCAAAACTGCTAATAGGTTGATGAATAGCTCGCTTGATAAGGGGTGCATGATTAGTACCATGTCACCTTTACTTACACCTCTTCGTTTCAATAACTTAGCCTGGTCCAGCACCTTTTTGCGCATCACTTTGTATGTGATAGCACGTGCGCGACCTAATTTGTATTCGATTATCGCAGTCTGCTCGGGGGTTGCAAGTGCTTGCTGATCGAATAAATTGACTATGTTGTTAGAGATGCATTCCATGATCATACCTATATGAATTTTTTGAAAAGACTGTATGTGCGAAGAACTTTTGATTGCGGAATTTTGTTTGATATTTGTGAGCTAACGTCAACTTTGTATAGCGCATGCACAGCTCTTGTGTAGCCGATATTATGAGCACTTGAATGGCAGGCACTGGTCAAAGCTAGTCCAAGACCTTTGTATTCATCGCCTTTGAGTCGACACAATGTTTTTAAAACTACTGTGCGACAATTGCGTGAAAAATCGTAAGGTATAGCAAAAATAAAACCTACGGTCTGTTTTGAACTGCTAGTTTTTTCTTTTGCCAGTATGACCAGGCGAGGATCGAGACTTGCAACCAGCGGCTTGAATTTATTAATAAACTCTTGCTTGCTGATACTCGTATACAAAAATTTGTCGCATAAAGAGTTAGTCGCCACTTCGTGCATACTCTCAAGTTCGGTTCCAGCATGAGCTTGATCAAAGGGCACAAGCTCTACATTTGGTGGCAAATCAATTTGACTGCGATTATATTTTTCTTGTGTTTTCAAAATTGAACTTTCATAGGAGGCGGCTTGCTCAAAGCCAAACTCAAGAAAATATTTGGGATAACACTCCGGATTGAACGGCTCAAACAAAAACGGTTTGTTGGTAAAACCAGACGTTACGAAGCGGAATTGGTTCCAGGTGCTCCCATTTATCGGACCATAAATTGTACTGACACCATTTACGGTGAAGCGATTTTGCGCAATTGTCAATAGCTCTTTTGCAATTTCTTTGCTTTGAGCATAAAAATTTCCTAGATAGCCTATCTTTTCGACTGGATACCAGAGACTTATGTGTCCTGCTTCCCCTAGATTAATTGTTTCCTTGTCGCTCATTTATCGACTTCCTTTCAAGTTGGTCCGGCGCTGGTCTAAAAGGAGCAAAAACGGCAGAGAAGTCAAGGTGAGAGTGCGAATAGTAAGGTCTTCAGCAGTCAAAGCCATATGAGTCTTTAAGATGAACAATGCACAAAGCGGTATCATCAAATTATCTATACCAACAGGACACACTGCCTCTATTAATGTAGTAGAGGCAGCAACCATTATCGATACCATCAAAATGTGAAGAGTATCTAGATCACTAAGAGCTGCAAGCCCGACTAAGCTCGCCATAAATGACACAAAGAAGAAAGCGAGCGATCCTTCATATGATTTCTTGAAAGGCAAATATTTAAATGGATGTCTGCCCCATTTAATTCCAAAAAGAGCCGAGCTTGCATCTGCAAAAGTAAGAATTGCAATTGGCACTATATATAAAACTGGCTGCGCGCCACTTAAGACAAAAGTTAGCGCTATAGCTGCAGGAAAATAAAACTCTCCATATGATTTTCTTGAATCACAACAAATTACTCCTTTCATTTTACTCAGGAAAAATCCTTTGCAATAGCGAATAGTCCAAATCAAGCTGGTTGAAAGAAGCGCCAACAAACTAACTGTCATGCCGCTTTGCAAAACAAAGGGAAATGAAAGACATATTGAACCCATCGAGACGTGCAAAGTTTTGCGAACGTATTCTTTTGTTGTTTGTGATGTCGCAGGAATGTGCGACAAGATTTTAATGATGGCAACAAGCACGCCGAAAATGAAAAGAGCGGGCAAAACAAAAGGCTGGAAATAGTGAGCTATCATGCAATGTCCTTAAAAAATGAGAGTTTGGCGTTTGTGCTATCACACACTCATTCTAAAAACACAGTCGGTCCAAAAAAGCTCGAATCAACACTTTCGCTAGTGTTGATTGCTGGTTTGACCTATTATTTCAGTTGAACCTTTAATGGGTTGCTTAACGGGTTACTTAACGGGTCACGTGTCACGGGATCCGTTAAATTCAAAATGGATCAAGTTACCCGCTAGCTTTTTTCTAGCCGCCTTTATTTTTTACTGGCATGAACATGTCTTTGGAAACTTTAGTGCCTTCGAGTTTGTCCGCCACGATTACAGGCGTTCCTTTCCAAACTGAGTCATAAATCCGCATGATATCTTCGTTTCGATGACGTATGCATCCATGACTTGCTTCTTTGCCGATGGAGTGGGGACTGTTCGTTCCGTGCAAGACTATATTCCATTTATTGAGTCTGATTGCAGCTACTCCAAGCGGATTGTCTTTGTCTTGATCGAACGGTTTGATTGTTTTTTGTTTTTTATCAATAGATTTTGGTGGTGTCCAGCTGGGCTGGAGAGTCTTGCTTGCTACAACATAGGGCCCTGGAGGCGTGGGAGATTCTTCTTTTCCAATTGCATTGTCAGCTTGATAAACGGCATAGACTGAATTTCCATCAAACATCTGTAAGACTAAAGTTGCGGTATTTGTCTTGTCTACTATCACCACAACAGGTAATTCTTTAGTCCAGTCGTGATGTGCGATGTTAGATGGCAATGTCATAACTCCAGATGACTCGAACACTAGTGGACCGGGCGCAGGCGGTCCGGGTACTTCGCTTGAAACAGTCTGGTCCGGTTCTTGTGTATTCGTCTGTTCTTGTGTATTCGTCTCTTCTTGTATGGTTAGCTTCTGATTTGGGGTGTTTTGCTCTTGGGTGAACATGTGTATGTAAGCAAAATAACCAAGGGTCCCGATGGCTATTAATAAGACCATTAAGACTAATGTCCTCCAGAATATATTCATGTCTGTCTCACTTTTTTGACGAATTGTCGACCCAATAGACCAATCTCTATATAGCATTTGCGCTAGACTCTCGATGCGCATAAACTAATTTGGACTAACTGGTGAAATGATGAAAGTTGCTTTGTTTAGATCAATCCTTTGTCTGAGCGCATCGAGCCAGATCTTGCTCCTTTGTGGCTGTCAGCAAATGCTGTTTGAAGAGTTTCGCAAACGTGGCGAATTTCTGGGTTCTTCGTCGACTGTGAGTTTTGATTCTAAATTTTGGAAGAAAAACAAGAAAATGCGCAGCCAAATGTATTCTATTCTTCCAATCAAGCTGAAAGGTCTCAAAGACACTGAGGTCGAGGAAATGTTAGGTCCGCCAGACGAGCGCTCCGGTCAAAATCCTGCACTCAAAGAACCTGATTGCATGGCTTATGAAATGCAAGACAAAAATGGTAAAACAGCTATGTACCTGCTAATTTTCTTGACTGACCGAGTGGTTGATAGGGTGGAAATGGGTCTTCCTAAATAGGTCCAAGCTAGCTAAAATTAAGCCGATGAAAATTCAAATCAATAAAGAAAGTCCTGTTTCGATTCGTGACCAGCTCATTGAGCAGATTTCGCTTCAGATAGCTTCGGGAGCTCTTGGGCATGAAGATAAATTGCCAAGTATCCGTGCTCTGGCTGCAAGGCTTGATATTCACTATTCGACTATAACTTCTGTTTATAACCATCTAGCAGATGTAGGTTTGTTAGAAGTGCGCCAGGGAAGCGGGGTGCGTGTTGCTTCGCTCAAATCTGCAAACAAGAAAAATGGTTCAAAAGCTAAGGGCAACTCTAATAAATCGGTAGATTCCCAGTTGGACTCAATGATCAATGAGTTTCTGGTGGAGTGCTGCGATTTTGGACTTTCGCAAGAACAGGTGTTAGAGAAATTCAAGGATTTTATTTCAAGACGAAAGCCTTTAAAACAAATTGTAGTAGTAGACCGCAATCCAGATTTTCATTCGGTTTGGCTCACTGAATTAAAACCAGAATTTTCTTTGCCAGTAAAAGCAATAACAATCGAAGAATTTAAAAGCAATCCAGACATTCTTGGTGATTCGCTTTTGGTTACAAGCTTATATCATTTGTTCGCTTTTCAAAATTTGGTCAAAGACAAGACCAGACTTGTTCCCTGCAATATCGAACCTGCTCGTGCCGAGCTAGAAGAAGTGGGCAAGATTCGCTCTGGAAGCTTGATAATGCTTGTGTCTGCCAGTGAAACTCTGATGAAAATGGCATCCAAGCTTATTGCCGCTCAGCGCGGAAATGATGTGGCAGTGCGCACTATTTTACTTTCGGACAAAACAGAATGGCAGTATACATTCGAGCATGCAGACTTGATTTTGTGCGATACGCAAAGCAAGGACGAAGTGACAAAATTCAATAAAAAAGGTAAGAAAGTGCTGCCGTTTTCGCTATGCTCAAACGCAACTATCGCTTTGATTCAAGACCGGATAGCGAAGTGGGGCTAATTCCAAGTCCTGGTGTATCTGGAAGTTCCAGCAGACCACTTTTGCAAATGGCACCATTAAAAGGATCATTGGCCAGAAGAAGAGCGCCATCAAGATCTAGATGATCTGCAAGTGGTGCAAGATGAGCAGCTGCAGTGATACCACAAGATGATTCGAGCATGCATCCAATCATTACTTGCAAATTGCACGCACGAGCCATCTGAATAAATTTGATTCCTTCATGAATCCCGCCAGCTTTTGCAAGTTTCATCACCACGCCATCGAAACAGTCAGCTAGTCTGACTACGTCTTTTGCTCGCATCACGCTTTCGTCGGCAAAAATTGGAATTGCAGAATTGTTTTTGACATATTTGAAATCTTCTATGCCTGAATGTTTATGAATAGGCTGCTCTATATATTGAACATTTTGTTCGGCTAGAAAGTGCGACATCATAACGGCTTGTTTAGGTGTCCAGCCACCGTTTGCGTCGACTCGCAACGTGATATTTGGTGCTACATCTCTAATGACTTTGATAATTTGCTTATCGTAATCGGTACCATTTGCGGTGCCTTGTTTGACTTTTAAAATTTGAAAGCCATCTTTGAGAGCATCTTGAGTTTTTTGTTTGATAATCTCGATAGTATCGAGTCCAATAGTGAAATCGGTCTGGGGCATTTGCGATTGTAATCCGCTCAGTCCAAGCAATTTAGAAATTGACAGATTAGCTATTTTGCCGCACAAATCGTGCAACGCAACATCGATAGCACATTTTGCAGAATAATTTTCACTTACCGCTTTGTCTAATCTATTAATTATGGCAGTAATAGCAAAAGGGTCGTCGCCTAAAATTTCACTTTCGCTAAAGCTCTGAAGCAATGCCATCACAGTATCGATTGTCTCGCCATGATATGGAGCAGGAGCCGCCTCGCCGTATCCAGTTAGATTATCGTAAGTGAGTTTGACCAGTATATTTTTGGCATCGGATTTAGTGCCATAGCTTATGCCAAAGGGCATTTTGGTTTTTAAGATTTGTTTTTCGAAACTGAGCTTTATTTGCGGCATAAAATTTCTTGCTCACATTTTTTACAGTGATTTTCAATAGCTTTTATAAGTGGTTCGACACCAAATCGAATAGGGTCCGAAGCTGGCAGATTTGTTTCTCTCGTATATTTTTCAAGGGTATCTTTTGCTTCTTGCTCCGAAAGCCCACGAGTGTCTACCGAAATGCCTATAACTTTTGCCGGGCGCATGAATTCAGCCATGTTCTCATAGGTCTTTATCATCAACGTAAGACTTGGAATTGAGAATTCGGTTTCGCCAATTCTAGTGCGCACTGCCTGATGGCACAAAATCATTGCATCTGGTGCTGCACCGTGGAGCAAAGACAAAGTTACTCCAGAATATCCAGGATGGGCCAAAGACCCTTGACCTTCGACCAGAACAAATTGAGCTTCTTTAGAAGCGTCCAGAACCAGTTCTTCGATTACTCCTGCCATAAAATCGCCAATAACTCTATCGACTGCGACGCCCTGTCCATCAATGATGATGCCAGTCTGGCCGGTAGCGACAAATGCAGATTTTTTGCCCGACTTTAGTAATTGCTCGTGGATTGCAAGAGCACAGGTCATTTTGCCTACATTGCAGTCTGTTCCGACAGTCAGAATAATGTGGGCTTTTGAGTGACGTGCTTTTCCCATGCCTACGATTAAATCGTCTGGAGGTTTACGCAAATCAATTAGTTTTGCCCCACTATTAAGCGCTGCATTTTGAAAATCTGAATCGTCGCACAAAAAGTCGTGCAGACCATTTATCACATCAATTTTTTTTTCCAGAGCCTCGATTATGTCCTGGCGCCATTGTTTGGGCATGCGTCCGCCTGTGAAGGCACAACCCAAAAGCATTGCGTCTGGTTTGTAAGTCAGGGCTTCCTTAACGGTAGCCACAATAGGGACAGGACCGCCATAACCAAGCATTTCTTGGACTGTTTTTCCTGCATTTGCTGGGTCTACCACTGCCACAACGCGCTTAGGTGAAAATTTAAGCACCCCATCGCCTGTCTTGCCTTTCTTGCCGCCGAATTCACCGGGCGAATAAATTATCAGTTTCTGCTTGGCGTCTATCTTCATTAAAAATCAGTCCGTTAGGGTGGCGGGTAGAGTTATGAGAAAAAATAAAGATTTTAGTTCAAATCTAAGTATTGCCGATTTTTGCAAACTAAAATCAAGACATTATAGATAGATTCAGTAGTAATACAAATCATTTGGTCAAATCGGCTAAAATTGATGACTGTGCGTTTTTGTAGTTTTCGTCTTTCCACATCGGTGCCCAGAACTAATGAGCGATCAAGAAAATCAGAATCAAAGTCAAGAAGAAGAAAAACCAGCAGCTCCTTCGCGTTCCGAAAGTAGAGGTGGCGACCGGAATGCTGCCAAGGCTTTTTATAGAGCAATGTACGCCGGTGCTGAGCCTGACCCGGAAGATTTTGGAATGAAAGTCGATAAAGAAGAAGAGTATGCAGCTAGAGAAAGAGCCGCGACCGAAGCGCTGGCTAAGCGTATGGAAGGCGAAATGGCTGAGCTCGAAAAGAAGGCTGCTGATGCAGAATCTTTGAATAAAAGACTTGCTGCAGACTTTGATAACTATCGTAAAAGAATGGCTCGTGAACGCGAGGAATTCCAGGCGCTTGGTATTCAAAAAGCAATAGAAACCATGCTTCCTGCCCTTGACGACATGGACCTGGCTAAAGCCAACCTGTCGAAAACGCAAGACCCCAAAGCCATGCTCGATAGTTTGAATATGGTTTACAACCGTTTTGCCAAATGTCTTGAAATGATTGGTATCAAACAGTTGGATGTTATTGGCACCCCATTCGATCCTAAATTTCATGAACCGGTCCAGCAAATTGTTACGGCTGAAGTGCCAGATGGTGCAGTTGTTCATCAATTGCGTCCAGGATATCTTTTTAACGACAAAGTGTTGCGTCCTTCGCTTGTAAACGTTGCAACGGCTCCGCCTGAAGGTTATACAGAAGCTGCGCCAGAGGCTGAAGTTCCTCACACATCCACTCAGGATATTGAGCCTTACACAGCTGAAGGCGAAGAAAATGTTGGCGAAGTGCACGATATCACTGATTCTGTAGAGTCTGTCGATGCAGTAGAGATAAATGCTGTTGAAGCTGCTGGCGAAGCCACAGGTGACAATACTCAGGCAGTTGAGTCAGCGGCCGAGCGCAGTGAATAATCAAACCGATGGTTAGCGAGCGAATAATAGGTATCGATTTGGGAACTACGCATTCTTGCGTAGCTATCATGGAAGGTGGACGCCCGGTTATTATCGAGAACTCAGAAGGGCAACGAACCACTCCATCTGTAATTGCATTTTCCAAATCGGGTGAACGGTTAGTCGGTCAGACTGCAAAAAGACAGGCTGTAACTAATCCAAATAGAACTATTCAATCTATCAAGCGCGAAATGGGGACAAACGATCGTGTCACCATAGATGGGGTCGCATATAGTCCAGAGCAATTTTCAGCTATGATTTTGCAGCGTCTAAAAGCTGATGCAGAGGCTTATCTTGGCGAGAAACTAACAAGAGCGGTTATTACTGTTCCGGCTTATTTCTCTGATGCACAAAGACAAGCTACTCGAGACGCTGGACAAATAGCTGGACTTGAAGTTCTTCGCATTATCAACGAACCTACTGCTAGTGCGCTTGCCTACGGGCTCGACAAGCTCGATAGCCAGTGCAAAATTCTTGTTTTTGACCTTGGTGGCGGAACATTCGACGTCAGTATCCTTGAAATTACGGATGGTGTTTTTGAAGTTAAATCGACATCTGGAAATAACAGACTTGGCGGCGACGATTTTGACCAGTGCATAATCAACTGGCTCATAGGTGAGTTCAAAACTCAGACCGGAATTGATTTATCTCATGATTTGATGGCTATTCAGCGTATAAAAGAAGTGGCTGAAAAAACCAAGATCGAATTATCTTCGGCGATGGTTAGCGAAATCCATATACCGTTTCTTACTGCAAATGATAATGGACCTCTGCACCTGGAAACAAAGTTATCCAGAGCCAAGTTCAACGAACTCACGCATGACTTGGTTGAGTCCTGTCTTGGACCTTTGCAGCAAGCTCTTGATGATGCACAATTGCATCCCGAGCAAATAGAAAACATAATTCTGGTTGGTGGCTCGACTCGCATACCTGCTGTTCAAGACATGTTGCGCAGGTTCTTTTCTAAAGAGCCCTCGAAGTCAGTGAATCCAGATGAGGCTGTAGCGCTCGGTGCTGCTATTCAGGCTTCTATTCTTGCTGGCGATTTGCAAGACGTTTTATTGCTTGATGTTATTCCGCTTTCTTTGGGTATCGAGACTGCAGGTAATTTGTTTACCCGAATAATCGAGCGTAACACCACAATTCCAACCAGTCGTACCACTATTTTTACTACAAACGAAGACGGTCAAACATCGGTTGAAGTGCACGTTTTGCAAGGCGAGCGCGAGCTGGCTGGTGACAATAAATCGCTTGCTAAATTCTTTTTGACTGGCATTCCACCAGCACCGCGGGGAGTGCCTAAAATCGAAGTTACTTTCGATATCGATGCTGACGGAATTGTGCACTGTAGTGCGAAGGACCACGGCTCTGGTATCAAACATTCAATTACGATTCAGCGCACGACTGGATTGAGCCCAGAAGAAGTGGACGCTCTTACATCTGAAGCTGCAGAGTTTGCAAGTCAGGACAAAAAAACCAAGTCTCGTATTATGATGCGCGTAAAGGCAGAAGGACTATGTGCCGATGCAGAGCGCACTGTAGTTAAATATGGTGAATTGGTCGACTCGCAAGTGGTAGACAAAGTTAAATCGGCTATTTCATCTGTGCAAGAAGCTCTCAATACACAGTCGCAAGAAGACAGTCAATTTTTGGGCTCACAAGTTGCAGGACTTGATGTAGCTTTGCTCGATATGGGAAGAGCAATCCACATGGGCGCAAAGCGCAATCAAGCAGCTACTAAAAGCAGCAAGAAAAGGTCTTTGAGTGATAGTGGACCAATTGAATTAGGCGATGGGCAGGCTGAGATATGACAACAATGAGTAAGCGCGACTATTACGAAGTAATTGGTGTAGCTAAAAGTGCTACTCCCGAAGAAATCAAGAAAGCCTTCAGACGTCAGGCTCGGTCGCTTCACCCCGACAATAAAGACTCTGGTGATGAAAAAGCGTTCAAAGAACTGGCCGAAGCATACGAAGTTCTGTCTGATGAAAACAAGCGTGCAAGCTACGACCGCTACGGACACGACGGAGTGAAAGGTAGCGCCAGCAGATTCGATAATTTCGATTTTAGCGGCTTTCAAGGCTTTGGTATGGACGATATACTTGAAAGTTTGTTTGGTGCAAGTATGCGTGGGGGCTTTGGTGGCGCACGTAGCGGACCGGCTCAAGGTGCCCATCTTAAATATGACCTTGAACTTGATTTTCTTGAAGCCGTTTTTGGCGTAGAGAAAAAAATCACAGTAAAAAGATTAGACGATTGCACCACCTGTTTAGGTACTGGAGCTGCAGTAGGAGCCAATATCACGACCTGTCAAACTTGTAATGGAATGGGACAAGTAAAAGAACTGGTCAATATGCTTTTTGTCCAGTCCTATCAAATCACGACTTGTCCGCATTGTCATGGCAATGGAAAGAGCGTAGACAAGCCCTGTCGCGACTGTAAGGGTCAGGGACTTACTCGTAAACCTAAAGATTGGGAATTCAAGGTCCCTGCCGGCATAGAAGATGGCTCGCGCATAAGAATCGGACAGGCAGGTGACAAAGGTCCCCATGGCGGACCATTTGGTGATTTGTTTGTAATGGTGCATGTAAAACGCCACAAAGACTTCATTCGTGAAAACAATACTATTCATGTCAAACAAGATGTTAGTTTCTCTATGGCTGCACTTGGTGGTGAATTGTTAGTGCCGACAGTGGATGGGACCAAGATTCTGAAAATTCCACACGCAGTGCAAACAGGCACTAAGCTTGTGATGCGTGACCTTGGAGTGCCACTGCTCAATTCGCCTAATCGTCGCGGTGATCAAATAGTACATATCAATGTCAAAACGCCGACTAAACTTTCTAAAGAAGAAAAAGAATTATTCGAACGCTTGGCTGAGTTGCAGAAAGAAGAGTTGCATATAGATCCTGCAGATAAGCCTGAGAATGTCGAAGAGACTGTCGAGACAAAGACAGAGAAATCTTCATCTAGCGATAATGGGCATGAGACCAGAAAAAAATCGAAGAGCGATAAAAAGAAATCGAGTAAAAAAGATGATACTTTGCTCGATAAACTAGTGGATGTCTTTCGTCCCAAAGATGAAAATTAAGCTCCGAACTTATTTGCTGGCATTTTTTACTCTGGCAGTAGCTTCTACTGCTCCGGCTCTTGCCACCAAGGTTCCAGCTGAGTTAAAAGCGGCTATCAAAGAAAAATTTCCTGGGTCGCAACTTAGAATTGATGCCATGATTCAAGAAACTGATGGCACTCTTTATGTTCCAGTTCTGCCCTCGAGCTCATCAAAGACTGGTGCCGGACAAAAAATTATCACTACATTTTCAAGTAAAGATCTGGTGCAATTTTCAAATGGCTGGATCTTTTTGAAATTGCAAAAATCCAATAATAAACTGATTCTGGAATTACCAAAGGATTTACCTGAGCCGATTTTGCGAGCTTTGTTCAATGGCTTGTTGCCACCCGATTTGCTCATTCCGCAAAATATGGCAGTGTCGGGCAAGTTGAAACCGCTTGCTAAAGATCTCACAGTTGAGATTTTGAAAGACGGCGTGCCGCCTGTTATTGCAGAAGAAAAATTGGACATGAACAGTGATGAAAAACTGTATTTAGCTTCACCCAAGAGTGGCAAGATTTATGTTTTGAGCAAAAAGTTCGAGAAGTTGTCCGAAGTTCCAACCGATGGAACACCAGCTTGTCTTGTCTGGTTTAAAGACAGGCTTTTTGTCGCTGATCAATCCAAATCGCTCATTGTCATTTACGATCCAAACACAATGAAATGGGATACCTTTATAGAATTCCCCATTGGAGCTTCAGTTCGCTCGCTTGCAGTTTCGCCAAAAGGTGATCATATATATGTTTGCGAGTCTGCAACAAGTACTATTGCAACAGTAGATTTGGCTAGCAAGAAAGTTATTCAGCGCACCAAGGTGTTGAACAGCCCGGGCGATATTGTCATAACCCCGGATGGCTATTCAATAATTGTATGTTCTGGAACTGGGCATGTAAGCTTCATTTCTACACTGACAAATAAGGTAGTTGGTGTAGTCAGTGTGGGAAAAATGCCGTCCAATATTATTTTGTCTAAAAAACATAAATTGGTTTTTGTGGCGAACAGAGTGTCCAACACTGTTTCGGTAATTGATGTTACTCAACGCAAGTTGATTACCAATTTAAGTGTTGGCGAAGGACCTACGGGATTGGCGCTTGATGCAAATGAAGAAAAGCTTTTTGTCGCAAATGCCAAAGACAATAACATTTCAATTTTTTCTATAACGCAGGCTGCATCGAATAAATTCGATAAGCTTGACACTGTGTCACTGCCGCTTGATGTTGAATTTCCTGGCAGTCTGGTTTTGACTGGTGATCAGAATCATTTGTTAGTAACCAGCGCGGCAAGCGACACTGTTGGTTTTTTGAATTTAGAAACACTCAAATTCGACAAACAAGTTCAAGTAGGGCAAGCCACTATGGAAGCGGTTTGTTCTGACAAATCGACTAATTAGTCTATTTAAGGTCGTATGCTTTGCGAATCAGATTTATTGGTGCAAGCTCTGGCATAACTAGATCATCTTGATTGATGATATAAGTTTGCTCGAGTGCGTACTGTCCGCTCAAAACTGAGTGGCTGACCATATCGGTGAAAACCATCCAGGAAGAATTGGGCGGAAATTCCCATGTGTCTTTGCGAGCATTTGCTTGGAAGAATCCATTTTCTTTCAGAAAATTGTGAAAGTCGAGCATATATTTGTCGTATGGCGATGTACCTACGGCTTTCAGTCCAAGCATAGTGTAAAGCCTGGTGATGAGCGAATCTTTGTCGTCTTTCGATTTGAAAGGAGCTGGTTTTGCCATCACATTTTTATATGTATCAAGCAAAGTTTCAAATGTATCTGATGTTTTCCAGACTCTGTTCTGGACTGGATTTATATTGGTGAAAGTGCGAAGTATACGGTCACCATATATGGGGCGGGTTGCAAATGAATCGACGTGAATCAAATCATTGCGTTTGCGCAGACTCATTTTGCGACCTTTTTCTTCGATTGGTCTGAAGGTGGCAAAGTCGGGCTCCCACGATTTTGCATAAGGAGCAAGAAAGCTGCGCAAAAAATTAGTGGTTTGATTATGATAGTCCGCCATGATTGCATGCAGACGTTTTGTATCTACTGGAGTTTTGGCAGCAAAGCCAGTGACGATATCTTCTTTTGGTCTGTAAGCAATGTTTTTGTGGTAATCAGCTTCTTTTTGCTTTTGAGCAAGCAAAAATTCACGGTCAGAGGCGCTTATATCAAAAGGTGTTTCGGGGAAATAGATTATTCCGCCACGCTCAAGCAACGAGCAAACTATTTCAGGAGTTTGAGCTAAATCAGCCTGAATAGGTTTTGAGCCATCGGTCATGCAAACGATGAACTCTTTATTGAGTTTTGCAGTTTTAGTTTTGATATTCATTGCCTCATTTTATCGCTTTGGTGTTGTCATTAGAGGAAAATTTGCTAATGTTCAGCCTTCGAGCTTCAGGTCTTTGATTTAACCTGCATATTGGGTTGCTGCTTTGTTCAAGAATCGAGTAATACTTCCTTGATACAAAAGGTCGGCAGTTCCGGTCGGACCGTTTCTTTGTTTGGCGATGATAATTTCGGCTTCGCCTCTGCGCTCGCTTTCGGGGTTGTAATATTCGTCGCGATAGATAAACATCACAAGGTCGGCGTCTTGTTCGATTGAACCAGATTCACGAAGGTCAGATAGCATCGGTCGTTTGTTTTGTCTTGCCTCGACTGCGCGAGACAACTGAGATAGGGCTAGTACTGGAACATTCAGTTCACGTGCCAGTGTTTTTAAGCTTCGCGATATTTCAGATACTTCTTGCACGCGGTTATCTGTGGCTTTTCGCCCCTGCATAAGCTGAATATAGTCGATGATAATGAGACCAAGTCCGTTCATTTCTGATTTTAGACGGCGGCATTTGGCTCTGATTTCCATAGCATTGACTAGAGCCGAATCGTCAATATAAATTGGCGCTTCACCAAGTCTTCCCATTGCGCTTGCCAGCTTGGTCCAGTCACTTGTGTGCATGTGTCCGGTTCTAAGTCTATTTGCGTCAATTTCTGCCGACGAGCAAAGCATACGCATAACTAGAGACTCTTTGGACATTTCTAGAGAGAATATCGCGACTGGAACATTATTTTCGACTGCAGCATGCTGGGCTAAGTTCAATACAAAAGCCGTTTTACCCATAGAAGGTCGAGCCGCAATTATGACCAGGTCTGATGGTTGGAAACCAGAAGTCATTGCATCCAGATCGTAAAAACCTGACGGGACGCCGGATAATACATCTCTATTTTCGTAGCGTTGCTCGATTTTTTGAAACGAGTCTTCCACGATGTGCTTGATATGAACGAGACTTTTCATCTCTTTGCGCTGAGCTAGACCAAAGATCAAATGCTCTGCTCTGTCCAGAGCAATATCGGCATCTGGCTCTTCGTAGCAGCTTCCGACAATTTCGGTTCCGGCTTTGATCAGTTGTCGCAGAAGCGCTTTTTCTTGCACCATGCGAGCGTAATATTCCAGGTTTGCAGTAGTTGCAACTGACAAAGACAATTCGGTTATATAGGCACGTCCGCCCACTTGATCGAGCACGCCTGAATCTTTGAGTGCTTGAGAAACTGTAACTATGTCTATAGGCTCGTTTGAGTCGTAGAGGTCGAGCATTGCCGCATAAATGGTCTGGTGCGATTTTCGATAGAAATATTCAGGATCGAGTAAATCGACACAGCGCGACATGCCATCGCCACTGACTAGCAATGCACCAAGAACGGCTTGCTCAGCTTCTTGTGATTGAGGAGGAAGCCGCTCTAGAGTAGCCTCTGTGATTGAAAAATCTTCAGTGGCGGTCTGGCTTTTTTTCTCGAACTCTTTCTTTTTAGTCATCTTCTAATGAGGACGTATCACCAGTAGGCAAGCCAAGTTCCCATGCTTTTAGCAAGCGACGCATGATTTTGCCTGAGCGTGTTTTGGGAAGTGAATCTTTGATTTCAATTTCGCGTGGATAGGCATGAGCTGCCAGGTTGCGCTTGGTGAATTCTTTAATGTCTTCGATTAGTTTGTCGTCTGCGGTGACATTTTTAGCAAGAACAATAAATGCTTTAATGATTTCCCCGCGCTCTTTATCGGGTTTTCCGATTACACCAGCTTCGACTACAGCAGGGTGGTCGATTAGTGCAGACTCGACTTCAAAAGGTCCTACTCTATGTCCGGCAGTGTTTATAACATCGTCGGCGCGTCCGACAAACCAGAAATAGCCGTCTTCGTCTTTCCATGCATTGTCGCCTGAAAAATACCAGCCTGGAATTTTGAAATACTCATCGTATTTTTGTTTGTTGCGCCATACTTGTCTGAGCATAGATGGCCAGCCCGGTTTAACCACTAGTTTGCCCAGCTTTCCTGCTTCCATTTCGTGTCCATGTTCGTCTACAACAGCCGCATAGACACCAGGAAGTGGTTTGCCCATTGAGCCTGGTTTGATTGCCATGCAAGGCAGGTTGGCAATCAATTGCATACCAGTTTCTGTTTGCCACCAATTGTCGTGAATCGGAAGTCCATAGACTTTCATACCCCAGCGCACTACTTCGGCGTTCAAAGGCTCTCCAACGCTAAGTACGTGGCGCAAGCTTTCAAGACTGTATTTTGCAACAACGTCGTCACCAGCTTTCATAAGCATTCGAAGAGCAGTTGGAGCTGTGTACCAGACAGTTACTTTCAGTCTGTCGATGGCTTGATACCATGCATCAGCATCGAAGCGTCCTTCGTAGCTAACGACTGACGCACCATTCGACCAGGGACCGAAAATACCATATACGGTGCCAGTTACCCAACCGGGGTCGGCAGTGCACCAGTAAACATCGTCGTCTTTAAGATCAAGCACCCATTTAGAGGTCATGTGTTGACCCAAGATATCGTTGTGAACGTGCACAACTCCTTTGGGTTTGCCAGTAGTGCCTGAGGTATAGAGCAAATAGAGCGGATCTTCTGGATCCATGCGTTCGCATTCTAATTTGTCCGATTCATTTTCAATCAGTTCGTTATAGCTGAGCTCACCTTTGGAAAGGCTGTTTTTGTCTGCACCAACCACAATCACATGTTTCAATTCTGGAAGACTTGGACGAATCTGGTCAATTTTGGCTTTTAGCTCTGGGGTTGTGATGATTACTGTAGCTTCGCTATCGTGTAATCTGTCTTTGAGAGCGTCAGGACCAAAGGCAGAGAAAAGAGGTCCGATGATAGCTCCCACTTTGGCAATTGCAATGGTTGCAATATAAAGTTCAGGCACTCTAGGTAAGAAGAAAAAGACCCGGTCGCCACGTTGAACGCCTAATTTCTTCAGGGCATTGCCAAGTCTGTTCGATTGTTCATAAACATCGTAGAAGGTCAATTTGTGTAGCTTATTGTCTACCCCTATCGAATAGAGGGCTACTTTGTTGCGTCTGCCATCGTACATATGACGGTCAACAGCGTTATACGCGGCATTGACTTTTTCGCCACCAAACCAGTGCACTTCAGAGCGTGCTTCTTGCCATGAGAAAGATGTATAAGCTTTCTCGTAATTGCTGATAGCAGGGTCTACCGGATATTTCTTGATGATTTCTTTTACCGGACGGGTTACCTCTTGGGTCTTGTCCAAAGCAGGAGCTGCTTTTGACTTGTCACCAGATTTTTGAGCAAGCTTGGTATTCATCTTGAACCTCGTGTCTAGCCTCATTATTGGCAGAGGGCGAACCGGGAAGTCGGCTCTTTTTGATTCGAGCGACCCCGTAAAACATATATTTTAGCCCGTTCGAAGCCCAATATACAAACTTAGACTGCTTATCTAGTTCTTAAGATAAAACCTGCAAATGCCTAAAGAGGCTCGCTTGACAATTAGAGCCAGATTACATACTGTGCTAGACCCGCAAGGGCTGCCAGGAATAAAACCACGTAAGAGCCCACTGTTACAGAATGCAAGTTCTTGTTATTGCCTACTATCATCATTGCACCACCTGTAATACCAAGAAAAATTGGGACCAGATAGTGAACAAGGTACAAAATCCAGCTAATGTTTTCACCGATCCATATTTTGGTCGGTTTTGGAGGAACTGAAACTTTAGCTGGAGCTGGCATTTGTAATAGCTCTTGATTGATTCCAAACACAAGCACCTCGCCACTCTTGGCGGTGGCAATCCAGCGAGCAGCGTTATCGGTAGCGCGTGCATAAACTGCAGGCGGCTTGTCTGGCCTGTCGGAAAGAGAATAAAGTCTGATTTCGTTGGCAGATGTCTTGGGTTCATCAACCATCATTTGACCCGTTTGCAAAGAAGCGACGTGTTCTTTAGTCTCTTGTTCTGTACTATCTGAAATAGCTCGAATAGTGACATTGGCTGGAAGGCGCAAAGCGTTTATGTTCACGTTTTGAGGAACAGCAAAAGCTTGATGGACTTTTAAATACCAGGATTTTGCATCAGCAATGGTTTTTTGTTCTGGACTGCCAGCTAAATATAGTCTGACTCCGTTTTCTGCTACAAGCGAATTATCTTGTTTTTCGCGCGAAAACCAGAGCTGGCGCTCCATCACTGAATCAACAAGCTGTTGCAAAAATTTCAGCGGGCTATCGTAATTCACTACTGGCACTTGAATGGCAGATTTTTCCTTTTGATATGTAGCTAGATTGTTTTCGCCAATCACGAGTGAAAGTTTTCCATCTCCACTTGTATAGGTCTGGCTTTTGCCCTGGGCTTGACTTGTTATTTGAGTGTTTGAGCCAAGTTCAACCTCTTTTTGTTTTTGATCTTTGAACAAAAAGATGCCGCCAATAATCAGACCAGCGACCACGCAAGCAGCAATGATATATTCACGCGCATTCAAAAGACCGGACGAAAGTTTTTCGCCTTTAATAGTGGCTTTGCGCGCAGATACTTTGTCTACCGGCACATCGGGAACTTGCATTTCGCGTGTGTTGATTGATTTTATTTCTTCGGCACTTGGAATATCGAGTTTAATTGCCTGATTGGGTTGAGTAGATTCTTGAATATGCCAGCTCACGCCATCTGGCGACTTGATATCCGCGTCCATAGTAAGCTCTGCTATGTTCCAGATTCCGGATTGGCTTGCTTTACGAGCACCTGATGGAATCGAGCTTACCTGCGCTCTCAATTCAGCAACTCTTGAGGCCAGGTGGTCGAGATATGGGTCTGGAGTGTGGCTGTGGACTGGTGCAATAAGTGCCTCTTCTTCGGGAAAAGCAGGTTTTTGTCCTTCTGGCATTTGCGAAGATTCATCTGATTCGCCTCTGCGCGATTTAAGACTCGATACCTTTCCTGCTAAATGTTGTACATATGGATCTGCTGCAGGGTCTCGTCTTCGGGGTTCAATAAAAGTCTGTCCATGGTCTGAAAATGGATTAGGGCTTAAAGGCGGCGGTACTTGCGGTGCTGCATCCAGATTCATCATATTTGGTGGCACAGAAAATGGTGTTTCAGGCAGTTGAAGGTTGCTGACCGAAGATGTCGCTTGCGATGCGGATGCTCTATTGGACGGTGCCGGGGGAAATTGTGCCTGGCTCAGGGCTTCGTTTGGATCGATAGAAAATCCAGTTGGTGTCTGGGAGACTTGAGGAGGCTGATAGACACCAGATGCTATATTCGAAGCTACTGCAGTGACGTCAGTGTCGCTGAAAGCACTTTTTAGAGCTTCGGCAATTTTTTTGCGTTGATTGATTTTGGCAGATAAATTTTCATAAGCCTGGTGGACTCGCTTGAAGAGTGGATCTTCAAATCCAAGCGCACCACGCACAAGCATGAGTGCCTCTTCATATGTCGTTTTTGATTCGTTATAGTTTCCCAGCTGCTCATATGTACGAGCAATTTTCATAATCAGGTCGGCATAATCGTTGTCGAATCCTTGCTGAAAGCGAGATTTTGCGCGTACCACTCTTTCGTATATCGGTATGCAATCGCGCAACTGACTTGTTTTGTGCAAACAGTCTCCCAATTTTTGCAATGCATATATGTGAACAGGAATGGCTGGATGATTAGACATGCTTCTGTTTGCGTGCAAGTCTTCACCAAATTGAAATTCGATTTCGCGAGCAACATCAGAATAAACTTTGCCGGCTTCTTCAAAGCGCTGTTCGTTGAAAACAGCGTCAGCATATGCCAACGCCTCCCTAATTTCTTTTTCTCCGACGCGCTGTCCTTCGGCCATTAGAAAATTCGCCCTCTTATGGATATGTTACTCTATGAATTCAGGATCCGGGCAAAAGGAGGATCGACATGTCTAAAAGCAAAAACCAATTGAATCCAGAATGGGTTTATCATCGTCCAGATTGAGTGACGTGTACACGTACTCAAGAGGTTCTTGGGCAAGATTACAGTCAGGCGAAAGAAATCGTAAGCGCAAGCAAGACAAGGCTTCCACTAGACAAAGCATTGGATTTGCTCAAAGGCGTCGATCATATTTATTCTTGTAAGCCAAACAAAGTCATTCATCTCGATTTAAAGAAAGAGCAACCTTCCAAAGAGGAGATTGCAGCAACAATTCTAGGTCCTACTGGCAATCTACGTGCACCAGCTATAAAGGCTGGCAAGAAATTGATAGTCGGCTTTAACAAAGATTTGTTGAAAGAGCTTACTTCTTGAAGTGTGAATCGTCGGTTAGAAAGCCTATTACCAAACCGGTTACAGCCCCGATGATAAGACCCCAGACTGCACCGCCGCCAAAATTGAGATAGGGTTCGACCGATTGGGGTTGTGGATAATGTTTGATCACTTCAAATGAGGCGCCGGAAAGAACTGCGCCCAGCCCAGCCATGAGAAGCATTGCCCAGATAGGAAGTGTGAAGCCGCTTTCCTTTTGAGAATTATCTTTGGCAGCCATTTGAATGATTCCTCATTACAACTAAATAGGGTTAATTAATCTAACAGCCGTTAAGTATAGCAGTCTTGAAGAAGAATCAATCCCGCTAATGTTTTAGCGTCTTTAATATCTTCTTTCATGAGCAGTGCGCGGGCTTCTTTGACCGGCACGATTATTACTTCTGTTTCTTCATCTTCATCTAGGTTTTTGCCGACAAAGGTCAAATCGCTAGCCCTGTACATGTAAAGCTTTTCGGTACAAAATCCGGGAGCCGATAACAAAGTGCCAAGGTCTTGCCAGGTTTGTGCTCGATATCCGGTTTCTTCTATTAACTCGCGATAAGCTGCAGGAGAGGGGTCTTCATCTTTTTCGATTCGACCAGCGGGAAATTCAAGAATATATTGGTCTAAGGTGTAGCGATATTGTTTAATCAAAATCACTTCATCTGGGCTTGGCTGCGCCAGAATGACTACTCCGCCATTGTGCTCAACTATCTCGCGTGTAACAGTTTTATCGCCATCTTTGAGAGTATCGAGGCGCAAATTCAGGATTACACCATCGAAAATACGCTTTGATGCAATTTTGTGTTGAGTGGTAAAAAGTGACATTTGGATTCCTTCCTCAATTTCCAAAGCAGTATATCCTAGTCCTATGAATTACACCCAAAGCGTCTTTTACATCGAAAGTCTCATGCCTGGCAGCCTTAATCCAGGGCTTTCGCGTATGAAAGCTTTCATCGAATTCTATCCGCAACTAAAAGCCCCAGCGCCATGCTTTCACGTTGGAGGCACGAATGGAAAAGGTTCGACTACTGTTATTTTAGAAAGCGCACTGAGTCAGGGGCTTGATCTTTTGGTGGGAAGATTTTCAGGTCCGCACATATTAAATTGGAATGAGCGTATTTCAATAAATGGTCTATCGGCTAGCCAAGACGATTTTGCCTCATGCGCCAGCACAATCAAAGAGTATTCGAGTCGATTTGCTAGTGAAACAGGTCATGAAGAGCTGTCCTGGTTCGAGATTTTGACTGCCATGGCACTTTTGTATTTTGTTTCCAAAAATGTAGATTGCATTGTGCTTGAAGTGGGATTAGGAGGGCGTTTTGATGCTACAAACGCTGTTCAAGGAATTGTTTCTACAATCATCACCAACATAGAACTCGACCATACTCACATTCTTGGCGATTCCAAAGAGAAAATCGCAGCTGAAAAAGCAGGCATTATTAAAGAAGGGATATTCGTTACTACCCAGGCTAAATCGCCTGGACTTGAGGTTTTAATCGAAAAATCCCAGGAAAAAAATGCACCGATTTTTTGTATCGATAAAAAAATTGACCAGGGTGAGAGGCTCGTAGATCAATGGCTTTCGACTATGGGCTCTAATAGTGCCAGTGCATCGCAAATTCTCGATTCGCTTTCTTTGCCTGGCGAGCATCAACGTCTAAATGCACTGTGTGCCTTGATTTCGATTGCCAAAGCTGATTGCGCCAAACTCGATTTTGGCAAAAGAGTAAATGACAATACCGGCGATAAATTGAAAGCTGCTTTGAAAAACGTTTACTGGCCTGGTAGATTGCAGGTCATACGAGGCTCAAGCAAATATCCTCACATGGAAATTATTCTTGATGCTGCGCACAATCCTAATGGAGCGGAAATTTTAGATAAAGCCTTGCAGCAAATGAATATCAACAAACGTTGCTATATCTTAGGATTTTTTAGTAATAAAGATGTGCCTTCAATTCTGGCTAAATTACTGAGTCGTGCCGAACTTTCCAGCGTTGTAATCGCTTACCAGGCGGATTCGCATAGACAAACCATGGCTAAAGATGAAATACTAAGACTCTCTAAATCTATTAGACCAGACCTTGAAACAGTTTTGGTCGATTCGATGGAAGAGGCATTGCAGAAGGCAAGTAGCATAGTTAAACGTGGTTACACCGTTGTGGCTACCGGCTCTTTCGCTGTTTTAAAAGATGTGATGAGAGAATTGGGCTGGAATTCTGTCGAGCATGCCAAACCGATAATTCAAGTCTAAAGCGGGATATTTTAAAATGACGACATTAATCAGCAACTCTCAGTCAATTGTGAGCTTGAGCGGATATGTTAGACATCAAGGAATGCCTGTACAGGGCGTCGAAGTCAATCTTTATTCGCAAGTGAAATCGAGCGAATACAATGCTTTTACACAGCCGCTTGCCACCATTCGCACAACCAGCAAGGGGCAGTTTTCTTTTAAAGTCGAGCCAGGTAATTATTGTTTAGAAGCCATTCCCGACGATCAAGGCCGCTTTTTGAAGTCGAGAGTTTCTGATTTAAAAGTTCCTTCTTTGACTCCGGTCAATATGAATATTCATACAGGTGTCATTCTGCGAGGACGTGTAGTCACCAAGGGTGGTGACCAATTAAAGACAGTCAAAATACACGCTTTTGGAATCGAGCCAAGCTCATATTGGGCATCTAGCCTGCTCGACAATGAAGGCTATTATTCATTGATTTTGCCTCGCGGCAAATTTCATTTACTTGCTCTCGACACCCAAGAAGGTGAAACGGACAACACATTTAGATTCCTGAGCAAAAAGGTTTATGTTGTAGAACTTGACCAGGACAAAGAATTCGATTTTACTCTTGGTCAATTATTCAAGTTTGACGCAAATGTTTTTGATGCTACGGTAAATGCAGTTCCACAAAGCAAAGTTTTTATCAAAGCCAACACCGAAATAGAGAATAAGCCTTTTCCTATCGCTAAGCAAGAGCTTGAATTGACCACTAAACTTGTCTCCAATAAAGACGGTAAATTTCAGATATTTCTTGACAGGGGAGCCTTCGATTTCATAATCGACCCTCCTTTGGGTTCGCCCTATTTTGGCATCGAAGAAAGAGGTGTGGCGGTCGAAGAAAGCACCAAACAGAGTTTCAATCTGGTCGAAGGCAAAAAAGTAGAAGGATTGATTCAGTTTGAAGGTAATAAACTATCGGATTGTTTAATCCGTCTTCAAGAAGTTACAAATAATCGCGAATATTTGGTCAAGTCTGACCAGGAAGGGAAATTTTCACTTTTATTACCGCCAGGCAAATATAAGCTTGCTGTAACAGCACATCCAAAAGATGCCCAAACCCTTGAAATAGACGGAGCGTTTCACTCGAGTATTGCCCCTTGGACCGAAATAATTAAAGTAGAGGGACCAAGCGATGTTTCAATTAATCTGAAAAAAGGCAGAGCACTCAAGGGGCAGGTCAAAGACGATACCGGTCAACCGCGTCCCGGGGTCAAAATATCAGTTCATACCAAATCGGATATGAAACGCGCACTTTGCGATACCATGACCGATTCGGCAGGAAAATTCTGCATTTTTCTTGCTCCAGACCAGTATAAAATTGTGGTTCAAGACGATAAAGCCAACGCTATAGATGTCGAGATTACTGAACATAAAGACATCAGCGACCTGGAGCTTATTTGGCACGGCTGGTGCCAGGCACGTTTTAGGGTACAGGCAGAAGACGGCACGAGTATTGTGCGTTGCCAGATAAAATATCTTCCTTATGGTTATAAAGATGAAGCCGATGCTAGTTTGGGACCACAAGATCCAAGCCCTTCGGATCTTTCTTATATGCCGCTTGGTTATGTTTTAACCAACGAAGAGGGAATAGGACAAATAACGGTACCGGCGGGAATTTATTCTGTTTTCTTCCATCCGCCAGAAGCCGGCTCATACTTGCCCAAACAATTGCGCCAGATTTCAATTTCAGGCGACTTGGAACGAAAAGTAGCCTTGAGCAGAAAGTGAAATCAAAGTTCATTTAGCTAGCTTAGGGGATTTGTTTTAAGTTTTAAAGTCGCTAAAATGGCATTGAAGTACTTGTCAGAGGTAGCTTGTGACCGATTCGATGCAGAGGCGAAAAAGACCAAAGGTTCCCACCAGTCCATGGGATATCTTGATCGCTTCTGTTGAACAGGCTATGGAGCGGGGACAGTGGGAAGAAGCCGAGAGATTATCTCTTGCAGCTCTTGAAGAAGCTGAGACTTTTGACCTTGAAGATAAGCGTTTGGGAATAAATCTTGAGCTTTTGTCCGAGATTTATTACATGATGCAAAATTATCAAAGGGGCGCCCCGGTAGTGCGCCGTCTTTTGCAGATCTATATACGTGTATTAGGTCCGGACCATATAGATACAGGCACTGTAACTCATAACGCTGCCATGCTTTATCACTCATGGGGCAAACATGAGGACGCAGAGCCATTTTATGTACAGGCTCTTCGCATTAAAAAGAATCGATTGGGGCGTGCCCATCCTCAAGTTATGACTTTGCTCGGGCATTATATCCAGCTTTTGTATCAAACAAACAGAGTAAAAGAAGCAGAAGAATTAAAAGCTACCGCAGTAGCAGTAGCTTCTGGCAAATTTACTCGTTCTGGTCAGTGGAAAGCTATGCCCGCTCCAGTTTCAGCCGACGAATCTTTGTACACTAAAGAACAAATCGAAGAGCAGTCCAAGAAATAGAAGCACTATATGCGGTGCGTCATGACAACCCGAGACGGCGCATTGTTTCTTCGAGCAGTTCTTTATTTTTCGGCGTGATAGTAACAGTCATTTCTCCACGATCTTCTGTATGTTCAGCTTTGAATAAGCCTCTTAAGAAGGTGTCAAAGCTGTCTGCAATCAAAAAAAAGTTATTGGCTAGCTCGGGTGTTGCAAATTCAGGATCTGATTGATCCGCTTCAAAGTTGTGATCCCAGAAATAGACTTTACCAAATCCTTCGCCTGCACCACAATCTATACAAATTTCATCGCCGCCGCCATTGGTACCAATAGATACGAAGCCTTTCGGGAATCT